>JAHLMO010000019.1 GCA_018920305.1 Candidatus Aenigmatarchaeota archaeon | reverse complement strand
AAAATCAAATTGTTACTGTAGATGCATATAGGGGTTATGTATATGATGGAAAAGTTGAGGAATTATTGAAATATGTTAAGAGCGAAGAGGTTGAAGTTGAAGAAGTTAAAAAATTAAAAACTAAAACAAAGATATTGATGAATTTAGGAGTTCCAGAAGCTATTAAAAAGTATAGAAATTTACCATTTGAAGGAATAGGTTTAATGAGAATAGAATTTATAATTGGAAGTTATATAAAATATCATCCAAACTATTTAATTGAGCAAGGAAAGGAAAATGAATATATAAACAAGTTAGCAGAAGGAATTGCTTTAGTTGCAAAAGAAATATATCCTAGATTTGTTGTTGTAAGATTTAGTGATTTTAAAACAAACGAATATGCAGCATTAATTGGTGGAGAAAAATATGAGCCAAAAGAAAATAATCCAATGCTTGGTTGGAGAGGAGCATCTAGATATATTAGTAAAGAATTTGAGAATGCATTTAGATTAGAATGTAGAGCTATAAAAAAGGTTAGAGACGAATATAAGCTTAAAAATGTTTGGGTTATGATACCATTTGTAAGAACTGTTGAAGAATTAGAAAAAGTATTAAAGATAATGGAAGAAGAAGGATTAAAAAGAAGTGAAGATTTTAAAGTTTGGATGATGGTTGAGGTTCCAAGTAATGTATTTTTAGTTGATAAGTTTTCAAAATATGTTGATGGTTTCTCTATTGGATCTAATGATTTAACTCAACTAATTTTAGGAGTTGATAGAGATTCTGCGTTATTAGCAAGATTAGGATATTTTGATGAAAGAAATGAAGCTGTTTTAAGAGCTATTGAATATTTAATAAAAGAAGCGCATAAAAATAAAGTAACTGTAAGTATTTGTGGACAAGCTCCAAGTGTATATCCGGAATTTACTGAATTTTTAGTTAAAGCTGGAATTGACTCAATTAGTGTAAACCCAGATGTAGTAATAAAAACTAAAAAATTAGTCTATGAAGTAGAAAAGAAAATAAAACGATTTTAATAAATTACTGATAAAACTTAAAAAATAAGGATATTTAAAAGAAGAGAAAAAGCAATAGTAAAATTATTATTTATGTCTGATTTAGTTTCAGTTTTCCAAGAAATAATAAATGAAATTGAACTAGAAAAAAAGGTAATAAAAAAGTTAGATAAAATATATGTTCCAGTTAGTTATAAGAAACTAATTTACGAAGAATTTATAGATGAAGCTAAAAAAATAAAAAGAATATATAACAATGATTTATATAAAGAATTAATTAAATTATATCACCTATATTTTTCGAATTTAGTGTTATTTGACAAATATCTAAATTTTGAAAAATTCATATTTTTTCCAAAAGAAATTGCAACTATTGCTAAATTATTAAAGTGTCATTGGTATATAAACTTAATAATATATAATTTAGGATCAAAAGAAAAATCATATATAGAAGAAAGACTAAAAAATAGATTTTTTTCTGATATTATTAAGAAAATAAATAATTTGGACGAAGCTTTATATATAGAAGATGAAAGAGGAAAAATATTATATTGGAGTTTGTTAGGTAGTGATATTCTTTTTAAAAATCTAAAAGAAAAAACAAAGGATAAGCTTTTAAGAAATCATGCATTTAGAGTTTTGCTTATGGATAATGTATTAGAGGAGTTATGGCATGTGTCTGGAGTAATTACATTAGATTTAGCAGTATATTATAAATTGTTAAAAACATTTAATAAAAATAGCGTTAAGGATCTTTTTGATCATTTAGAAAGAAAAACTAACAATATAAAGAAGTTAATATATCCTATACCAAAATTTTTTCAACATTATAATAGTTGTGGAGTTGCTTGTTTGTTAAATGCTGCAAAGGTTTATTATCCAAAATTAGAATTAAACAAAAAGTTAGAAAAAAATCTCTTAGAAAAGGTTCAATATAAAGATTATCCAGGTAATCTCGCTCCTCTTTTAGTAATGGTAGCAAAAGATGTTTTAAAACTAGAAGCTAAGATGTTTTTTGATCTAAACACATATATTAAAAATTTTGATGCAATGAAAATTTATGCAAAAGAAGTTGGGTTTGATGAAAAAAGAATTTTAGAAGTAGCTAATTTTTTCATCGAAGCAGCAAAAAAAGTTGGATACATAGAAAAGAGCGAGTGGTATTCTGAAGAAATAGAGAAATTACTGAATGAAGGTTCGTTAATTTTATTTGCTAAAGATTTAGGAAGTATTCTTCATTACAATCTAATATTTGGTTATGATAGCGATAAATTCCATATTTTTGATCCATTATATGGTACATATTCTGTTTCTAAGAATGAAATAAATGAAATAATGAAAAATAGATTTGGAATGTGGGGAGTAATAGTATATCCGCCTTACATTGATATTATAAAAGAAATGGAAAATAATGTAGAAGAATGTAGGAGAGTTCTTAAAAATTATGGAATTGAAATATGAATCATCAATCGAAAAATTGAGTAGAGAGAAAAAAGTAATATTTGAACCTGGAGTTAAGTTCTTTTACAAATTCGATTATGCACCAGAAGAAATTTGGATAAATAAGGAAATTTTAGTACAACTTAATATTACTCCTAAATGTCCTTTAAATTGTTCATTCTGTTATATAAAAAATAGGTATAATTACGATTTAGATTTTAATAAAATACTAAAACTTTTTAATAATCTAGAAAAATACTATAAAGAATTAGATATAGTCTATAGGATAAATTTAACTGGTGGAGATATATTTTACTATTATAAGATTGAGGAATTACTAATTTTGCTTAGAGATCTGGAGTATGTAATAGCGGTAGACTTGTTAATAAATAGATTTTGGAACAATAAAACTAAAAAAATATTAGAGATAATAATGGATAAGGTAACATATATTCAAATGAATGTTTCTGTTATTAAAGAGGAAGATTTAGAATATGCGAAAAATATGAAAAAATTAGTATTGTTAAAATATCCTATATATAAACTTTCAGAGAAAAAACTTGTTAATAAAATTGTTGATATTTCGATTGGATAATTCCTCAAAGCAAAGAATATGCTAAATACTGTTATGTTAAAGATATATTAAAAAAAGAAAAATTAGACGATAGAATATTTACTACAAATTGTATAATAGAAAGAGAAGTGTTTGAAAGAACTTACTTATGTGGAGTAGGAATTCAAAATATATATGTAATGCCAGATGGTAAAATAGCTATATGTTCAAGATATAGACAATTTTGATTTATTAGATTATCTAACAAAATTGGAAGAGCGATGAAAATCCGAAGTATTGTTAATTAATATTGCAATTTTTTCATA
>JAHLMO010000018.1 GCA_018920305.1 Candidatus Aenigmatarchaeota archaeon | reverse complement strand
TGCGCCATATGGATAAAGAATGCGCTAATTAAATTTTAAAGAAAGATTTGTTCACTAAAGACTTTTTAGACTATTTTTTAAACTATTATTTAAATTTACAAAAACTACTATTAAGTAAATAAATAAATTAAAAACTCTCACATTTATTTTTAGTCTTAAAATTTATAACTGGTCTACAGAGCCAGCTATAAATTTTTAAAGGTACAATTTTACAATAAAACTATTCAAAGTAAGTTTAAAATTGTAATAAGTTTTTTATTAATATTTTTCGTTATTTTTTATGTAAATTATTTAGTACCTTTTAATGATTTATATAAAAAATTATATATAATTGAGTATATAATTTTTTACTTTATATTTTAAAATTACAAATAACGGTAAAAAATTGACTTTTTTAGTATTATCTATGAATAAGTAATTTGTTAAATAATAGTTATTTAAAAATAGTTACTTTTCGTTTTTCTATAAAATGTGAGAGATAATTAGTTATAATTTATTACTATTAAATAATAAAATTTTTATCTAATATTATATGTAAATGTAACTTGAAAATCTAAATTTTTAAATTCATTTAGCTCCCCATCATAAATGTGAGAGATAATTCCTCTAAATTATTTAAAAAGAGATATTACAAACATTAAAATAAATGTGAGAGATTTCTCAATCTAAAACTAACTATAAAATATAATTGAAAATATAATATAAAATGTGAGAATTTCTAAAAGTTATATAATTATTATTATATTTAATTTCGTCAATATATTAACTGCTCGAACTGCTTAAGCACTTAAGCTGAAGAAGTATTTCAAATTTCTTTTTGCTGCTTATGCTTATAAGCGCTTCAAGCGCTTCAAGCAATTAAAGCACTTCTATTTGAAAAATTAAAACATAAATTAAAACATAGGCTTACAAACTATATATTAATCTTTAAATTTTTAATACTAACTAATCAATATGCTTGATCTGCTTAAGCGCTTAAGCAAATTTCAATTCTAAAAATATTCTACTAATCTGTTTTTTCAGAATATATAAAATATCCTTTCTTATCTCTTATATTTCTTCTTATATTCGGATTACTCATTTCTATTAAACCAGCTATTGCCCTCAAATAACTGTTTGAAATTCCTAATTCCCTAGCTAAATCCTCATAACTTATTTCTTTTCTTTCCCTTATTATTTCAACTGCTTTCTTAATAATTTCATTTGATCTGCTCGATCTGCTTAAAGCGCTTGAAGCAGATGGTAAAATAAATTTTATGTTTTCTATTTTTTCGTCTAACTTATTTAGCAAATTTTCAATGTCCTTCTTCTCTGACAAATTTAGAGCTGCCCAATCTTTTGTTACCATGTTGTACTCTATTCTCTTTAAACTTTCCTCAATAGATTTTAAAGTTTTTAAAATATATCCATATAAGAATTTTTCATCAATTAAGCCCAACTCATTGTTCCTTTCCAAAATATTTTCTTCTATATTTGTCTTTTTTTCTAGAGTTTCATCGCTTCGTTGAAGAGTTTCTAGGGAACTCTTCTTTCTAAGAAAAAGCTTTTTAAACTTCTCAATTAAACTCATAATTATTTAAATCTTTTTTCATATATTTCCTGCAACTTTTTTATTTTCCAATAAGCTATAAATTTTTCTTCATCGATATTATCTTTTAATCTCACTAGTCTAGCTCTAAAAGGCAAAATTCTTTGCTCCTCTATGAATGGTCTAAAATATTTATCTAAAATGCGAGAAACTGTCTTATGGTGTAAATTTACTCTTCTTGCTATTTCTCTAATCCATATCCAACCGTTTAGTTTTTTTAAAACAATTAGTATTTTCAACACATTTTCTAATTCGTCTGACCTTTTTTTCTCTTCTCTTTTTTCCTCCATATTTATAAAAATGCGCCAAGTGGATATATAGACTTTATTAATATTCTCAACCCTAATTTTAAATTATATAAATATACTATATTAAATTTATTAACTATCTAAAAGTAGTTAATTAAATCTTAGAACTCACTCTTTCAAGTATGGAAATACTTGGATGGGAGGAACAATACAACTTTGATTCGTAGTATTTCCGTTAATTTTACATAAGTTAACTTTTGTAGTTGAGGCATCTATTAAAAATATCAAAAAAATGAAAAGAATAAAAAGAATAAATAATAATTTTTCCTTATCCTTATTTATTTTTAAAATTTCTAAGACCATAATAATTTCCACCTAAGATATTAATTTCAAAAATTATATTATTCGATAGTAATTCATAAATTGCTTTTTCTACATCTTCTTTATTTTCTATTATATTTAAAAGCTCTTTTTTACTTATTATATTTTTTACTTTTAAAATTTCTATTATTTTTTGCTTAATTTCTTCTATTGACATAAATTTTTATATAACTTTTTAAATATTCTTTATGGTAACTGTATACGACGTTGATCCACAAAAATTAATAGAAAGAGTTAAAGAAGAGTTAAAAAAGATAGAAGTAATTAAACCTCCAAGATGGGCATTATTTGCTAAGAATTCCTGTGCTAACGAAAGGCCTCCAGAGCAAGAAGATTTTTGGTACATTAGAGCTGCTAGTATATTAAGAAGATTATATATAGATGGTCCTGTTGGAGTAAGTAGATTAAGAACTTATTATGGAAGAAGAAAACAACATAAAAGACAAAGAGAAAAATTTAAAAAAGCCAGTGGAAAGATTATTAGAACTATTTTGCAACAATTAGAAAAAGCTGGTCTTGTTGAAAAAGTAGAAAAAAAAGGAAGAAAATTAACTCCTAAAGGAATTAGTTTTCTAAATAGAATAGCATATGAAGTTTATAAAGAATCTTCATAATTCAAGGAAGTTCTGGAATTTTTCTTATTTTTAATTTTTTCCTTATAGATAAAAGTTTAAAAAATAATAGCGTAGCTATAATTAAAGATAGTACCATAACGGAAATTTCTAAATTTACACTTTGAGGAATGTATGTAGTTATAATTTCCATATTATTCTTCCTTTTTAATTTTTTTATCTTTTAAAAATTTTTTTAAAGCATAAGATAAGGGATTTTTTATTTCCTTACAAAATTCATCAGGTTTACAGACGCCATAATCTTTATAGAAAACTAGATGATCACAATTAGGACTTAATAAATTTCTTTCTTGTCTCACATGCCATCTAAATTGAGTTCTTATTATTCCCTCTCTTAATGGAGGTCTATTTTTTTCATTCCATTCGTGCAATATTTTTTCTATTTCTTCCCAGGAATAACCTACATTCCTTAAAAAAGTTATTAATACAAAGATGCTTCTATTTCTTCCATCTTCTAAACCGCTAAGAATTGTTTTTATGCATGGAGGAAAATACTCAAATGGAATTTTTCTTTTTTTCCCAGCCTCAAACTTTTCTTTTAATTCTTCTATTTCTTTTTCTACCTCTATTTTTACTCTTTCTATAGCTTCTATTAATAAATAAATTGCGTCGTTTTTATATTCAAATCTAACTAATTTTTCATCAAATATAACTTTTTCTGGATGCGCATCACTTTTTTTAAAATTCATTATTTCTTTTGGATTTATTGGCAGACTAACTAATAAAGTTTTTTCATGTAGAGAATATGGCATTCTAAATAAGTGTCTAACTCCAAAAACATCTATATTTATAAATTTAAATGGTTTTAAAACATTATTTTCAAAAAGTTCTCCTAAAGGTTTATTAAGTTTTTGAGATAGCTCTTTAGGATTAAAAAATTCAATAATAAGATTTCTTAGTTCTTCTTCTGTAGATTGTTTAATAAATTCTATAATTTTTCTACTCAATTCTTCATATTGTAATGAAATTGGAGATTTATTAAAATTTTCTGGAAAACTTTGAGAAGGGATAATTATATGAAAACTATCTCCGCCAGTAAATTTAACTAATAAATTTTTTATTTGATATGATTTTAAAAATTCCACTATTACCTTTGTAGCTAATTTTGCTATTTCAAAATCTTTAATATCTATATCTATGACTAAATCCCATGATAATCTTAATTCGTCATAATCTTTTTTTATCATTCCTGCTCTTAATTGCATTGGATTTTTCCATTTTTCTGCTGTACAATGAAAAGCAATAGCACCTTCTTCTACTTTTGAAATAATATCTGCTGGATATTGTAATATATCTGGTCTTTTTCCATATTTTCCATCTTTATATACGGCAACAACTTCTCTATCTTTTGAAAACTCTACTAAAAATTCTAAAATCTTTTCATTAGAATAATAATTTTTTACTATTTCCATATAAAGATATTTTCTTAATTTTATTATGGTAAAGAAAGCCAAAAAATATTTGATGCCCGCTGGATATGGAGGTTTAATTTATTTAGAAGAAGAACCAGAATCTAAAATTAAATTGAAAATTGAGCAAGTTATAATTATTTCAGTTCTTATTGGTATTTTAATTTTAATGCTAAGATTTATAATAATTTAAAAAAATAAAAAAGCAGAGAGATTAACTTACAGGTCCCGTTATTTTTCCACTAACTTTACTCGTTGCTGTTGCTCCTGGTTTCTTATATTCTATAGTTACATCAAAATCTGCACATTCTCCACCACTTAATC
>JAHLMO010000001.1 GCA_018920305.1 Candidatus Aenigmatarchaeota archaeon | reverse complement strand
TTCTTATCTTAATATTAATAAACCCAAATCCCAAGCTATTTCTTTCTCCAAATCCGCAATCAATTCCAAACTCTAAAATCTTTTTTTGTTCCTTGTCCAAATAACTAAATACAAACTCCCAAATGCTTCCTATTACTTTATGTTCTATGCCATTAATAATTACGTGATTACAAACCTCTTTCTTAAATTCTAGCTGCTCAAAAATAGGAAACTCTTCTACTTCAACTTTATAGAATTCTTTGTATTTTTTAAAAAGATTCTCCTCTAGTTGTTTGATAAAAGCTTCGAAACTAAAGATAGGGCGCCAATAAACATATCTTCTTTTTCTATATTCTTCTGGTATATTATATTTTTCATAATTTCTTTCTGGAATTCTTATTACGATTGGTGTTGCATTAATTAAAGTAGTGCTTTTCTTCAATTTCGTTTTTATTAACTTTATATCTTCTATTTTGAAAGACAATTCACCGATATGAATTGTTTTTCTTATATCCATCAAGTTTTTCAATCTTTGCTCTAAAAATCTAATAAAAAGTTCATCTGGAGATGAAATTAGTAAGTTTCTTCTATCACCTATTTTTAATCTACCTATAGGAAATATGTTAGAAAAACAAAAGAATTTATAACCTTTTTTATCGTGTAAAATACTGTAAGGAGTTTCTCTGAGCAAACTATAAATAAAACCCTGCAATTTATGAAAATACTTTAAATCATATTCACTATTTTTTTCTGATATTAATTTTAAAAGAATTCTCATAAAATATTATTTTAATAAATTTGTTTCCTTATCCAAAACTTCGAGATAGTACAAAAAATTATATTATAAAAACAGAAGATTAAATATACTTTCAATCCTACATTAGTCTGATTCTAACTAAATTGTTAAAAAATTCAATTATAACTTCTTTGAAGATCGCCTTTCAATCCTACATTAGTCTGATTCTAACTTTTCTCGGATTCCTCCACAAAATTTAAATTATGTAATCTTTCAATCCTACATTAGTCTGATTCTAACATTAATTTCGTAAATGTTTATTCTCCAAACGAAAAACTTTCAATCCTACATTAGTCTGATTCTAACTTCAATCAATTTCGTTTTTATTCTTTCGTTTACATTCCTTTCAATCCTACATTAGTCTGATTCTAACATAAAAATCTTTAAATATTATAACATTACGATAATGTTACTTTCAATCCTACATTAGTCTGATTCTAACGAATATGAAAATAGAAGGAAATAATGAATTTTTACTTTCTTTCAATCCTACATTAGTCTGATTCTAACTATAAAAGATGTAGAAATAAGAGATTTTGATATAATAATTCTTTCAATCCTACATTAGTCTGATTCTAACCAGAAACCATAATAAATAATATTTTTATTAAATATTTACTTTCAATCCTACATTAGTCTGATTCTAACTTGAGTATGTTTTTTGCTGGCAATGAGTTTTTTAATATCTTTCAATCCTACATTAGTCTGATTCTAACAAAAAAACTATAAAAATATTAAACCAATACATTTCAGCTTTCAATCCTACATTAGTCTGATTCTAACAGTAAAAATTAATAACGAATTTATAATTGATAATAATTCTTTCAATCCTACATTAGTCTGATTCTAACTTGCTGGAGTAAGGGGTAATAATGGGAAAATTGAAACTTTCAATCCTACATTAGTCTGATTCTAACATTTTGCAAGATTTTGATATTAAATATTTGAGTGACTTTCAATCCTACATTAGTCTGATTCTAACTAAATAAAATAAATGGGGCGTGGAGATTTGCAAATGACTTTCAATCCTACATTAGTCTGATTCTAACTCGCGTAAATCTCAATAATATTATATCTTTAGGATTAAAAATAAATAGATCGTTATCGTGGATCTATAAAGATGGAAAAATGCTAGGAGATCCACGACAAAATTTATAATATAAAAACAAACCGCTACTATGAATACGAAATTTATAACAAAAAATATATATTTTCGATTTGATTCTATTTAATATTTAAGGGAATAAAGAGAAGTATTTTTCGATAGAAGTAGAAATAAATAAAATTACATTATTCTTGAAAACTTAGTTTCGTTCGCTCTTTGCAAAATTCAGAATTTTTAAAATTCTATCTCTCATAACAAAGATAAAAGCAATAAATATAGATAATAATACTATTTTTGTAAGATTATCTAAATCTGGAAATATAGCTTTCAACACCAGATAAATAGTATAAATCATAATAATTCCTATAAAAACTAACGTGAAGATACCTATTAAAGAATATATTTCTTTTTCTATCTTTTTTATCATAATCATATACATAATCTTACTAAAATAAAATTCGTATGACTTCCCCAAACCAATTCATAGTTTTATTTTTTTATCCTATTTTATATTGAGATTCGCTCAAATTTTCTAATTTTATTCAGAATTTTTATTAATCTATCTCAAAACGTAAACAAAAACAGAAAATATCACTAAGAATTCAATCATCAGGAACATACCAACTTCTGAAAGTGCGGTTTCTATTATTTTATAAATAATAAAAACATCGAAATCACGAACAAAACTACTATAATAATGCTTTCTATAATTTCTATCTCCCTTTCAAGTTATTCTAACATACATATAATACAATTATTTTTTATGACAATCATATTTTGGTTTAAAAGGGATCTTAGAGTATATGATAATAGAGCTCTATACGCAGCATCTAAATTGGGAGAAGTACTACCAATATTTATTATAGATACTGATATACTCGATAAATTTGAAGCTTACGATTTAAGACTAGGTTTTATAATAACTGCACTACAAAAACTTTCTGAAGAAATTCCACTAAAAGTTTACGTAGGTAAGACTTTAGAAATTTTTGATTATCTAATAGAAAAATATAAACCAAAAGCAATTGTTACAGCTGAGGCCTTTACTTGGAGTGGGGAAGAAAGATTAAAAAAAGTTGAAACGCTGGCTATTAATAAAAAAGTGAGATTTGTTAAAATCTTCGATAATTTTTTAGCTGATTTTAGAAAAATAAAAAATTTTTGGTCATTTTCGAGTTTTTACAAAAAATGGAAAGAAAAACTAGATTTAGAAATTATAGGGAAATTTAACGTTAAATTTCTTAATCCAAAAGAAGAACCAACTTGGCAAGAAGCAACTAAGAAGTTAAAATACGAAATTAATAAATTTAATGCATACGATGCAGAAAAATTTTTGAAATATGATTTTTCGAAGTATAGAAAATTAAGAAAATTTTTAAACGGATCTACACGCTTATCTCCATATATTAGATTTGGTATATTATCGATACGCCATATTTATAATTTGGGCAAAATTAGTGAAAAATTTGTAAAAGAGCTTGCTTGGAGAGAATATTGGTATGCATTAAAAAATTTATATCCGTATATGAACAACTTAGAGCTTAGAGAAGATAGAAGAAATATAAAATGGGATAATTTATGCTTAGATGCTTTTTATAATGGAGAAACTGGATATCCTATTATTGATGCTGCTATAAGACAATTAAAATCAGAAAAATGGATTCACAACAGACTTAGAATGTTACTAGCTAGTTTTTTCACAAAAGATTTAGGAGGAGATTGGCGCCTGGGAGAAAAATTCTTCAGTAAGCATCTTATAGATTATGACGAAGTTGTAAACGTTGGAAATTGGCAATGGGTAGCTTCTGTAGGAACAGATTATGCTATAAGAATTTTTAACCCAGTTAAACAATCCAAGGAATTAGATCCAAAATGTGAATACATCAAAACTTATATACCAGAATTAAAAGATGTCCCTTGTATTTATTTGCACGATCCCATAACTTATAGAATACCAGGATATTTTCCGCCTATAGTTAATTATAAAGAAACTAGACAAAAAGTTAAAACTCTTTTTGGTCTAAGTTATAAAGAAAAAACATAAATTCGAAAAATACAAAAAACAAATAACAAAACTTATTTATATTTCTTTTTGTTTACATTTTCAAAAAATCTTAAATATCCAAAAAAAGAAAGTATAGAAGAAAAAATTATTATATAATAAGTGTTAACGAAAAGACTTAAATCTTCTAGAGCTAAAAGAAAAGAAATAGATAGTGATAAAATATAAAACTCTTTTCCAAAAGTTAAAATACTAAAGTAAAAATTAGTCCTCCAAGAATAATTAGTATATCATTATTTTTTTCGCATGCAACAAGTGTATATGGCCTATTTCATAAGTAAGAGATTAATTAATTCTTTTGTCCTCATAATTATTACTAAATAGTAAATATTTATTCTTCTCTCTCTAGAAAAGCAAGAAGCTCAAAATGCTTAGTTAAAGGAAACTGATCAAAAATTTTTATGTTTTCATGTATTTTAAAGTTTTTAGAAAGTTTTTTCAAATCTCTAGCAAAAGTTTCTATATTACAAGAATAATAAAGAATTTTCTTTATATTTTTATTACTTATAATTCCTTTTATAACTTTATTAGATAAACCAGCTCTTGGTGGATCAACAACTATAAAATCGCTTTTAATATCTTTTATTTTATCTTCAACTTTGGCTTCAACAAAACTAGCGTTCTTTATTCCATTAATAATAGAATTTAATTTTGCCGCTTTTATAGCTTCTTTATCTATTTCAACTCCAATAATCTCTTCAAAATTCTCAGCAAAACTTATTCCAAATAATCCTACGCCACAATATAAATCTGCTAAAGATTTACCATCTAAAAATTCCTTAGCTTCTTTAATCATAATTTCAGCCATTTCAGTATTTGATTGAAAAAATGAAAACGGAGGAATTATAAATTCTTTATCTAAAACTTTTTCACTAAATGTTTCTCCAATATATTTTTCGATTCTTCCAAAAGATACATCAGCTAATGTATCATTTATAGCTAGAACAAAAGAATTTGCCATATCTTTCATTTCTTCTGAATACTTTTCAATAGGAAAGCTTTCTTTTACTATTATTGAAATTAATCTTTTTTTAGTATTTTTACCTTCTCTTATTACTATATATCTTACGTTACCAGTTTTATTTATTAAATCATATGCCTCTAAATTATTTTTTATAATAAAATCTTTAGTTCTTTTTAATATTTCGCTTGTTTCTTCGCTAAGTAAATAGCATTCATCTAAATTTACTACTTCATACCATTTTCCATATTCTTTCAAACCTATTAATATATCGTTATCTTTTCTAACAATAGAATAATCCATCCTATTTCTATAGTATATTCTTTTTTTACTTTCAAAGAAAGTTAATTTCAAATTATTTATAAAATTTAGATTTTTTTCAGCAATCTTTAATTTAATTTCTTTTTCTGTTCTATATGAAATGTTTTGAAATATACATCCGCCACATTTTTCAAAATGCTTACAAAGAGGTTTTATATTTTCTATTTCTATCTTGTTTTCTAAGATAAACTTACTTATCTTTTCATCTTTAAACATAAATGCTTTAATATGGTAAAGTATCTAAAAATCTTAATCTTTTTGGGATTGGTGGATGTGTAGATAAAAATTCTTCTATTGATGATACTTCACTATTTTTTATTTCTTCCAGCTTTTTCTCTATGTCTTTAATTTTTTCTTTCTTCTTTTCCTTTTTCTTCTTCTTCTTTTCTTCTTTATCAGAATCTGTATCTAAACTATCGAGTATATCATCCATATCTGCAATAGGATTTGCTAGCGCTTGTGTAAATGCATATACTAATAGAGTTTTTGTCTTATTATCTTTTAATTCTTCTAAAGCTTCTAGATTTGCTCGATAATAGTAATGTAATTTAGCAAGGGAAGTTTGCATGCTTAGCTTTCCAGCAGACTTTGCACCCTCTATATCTGCAAAATATTCTCTTAATCTACTAAACGCTAAAACTAATATCTGAATTATAAATGACATTGCAACAACAAATATACCAAGAACTAATGGAATTATACCTACCATAGAATCTCTTTCAGAAGCAGAAAACATTGAAGTTCTTATTAAAGAATATCCCAAAAAGTATAGTATAGAAGGTATTAATCCAAAAAGGAGCATTATAGCATTATCCCTATGCATATGATGTCCTATTTCATGTCCTATAACTGCTCTTAGTTCTTTTTCGTTTACTAGATTTAACATTCCAGGAGTTACAGCCACATATTTACCGAAAATAAAATTACCATATGCAAAAGCGTTAGGTAAATTAAAATTGGTAGTTATCATACCTTTTATTTTTCCTTTATAATTCAGCTTTTCTTTAACTTCATCTACTAATTTCTGTATTCTGCTATCTTCTTTTGCACCGTATAAGAAATTTATTATTAGCGGCGATAGTAGATACATTATTACATTACTTATAAAAACTAAGATAGCAACATTCAAAAATAGCGAAGATAAAAATTCTGGCCCAAATTGACCATATAAAGAATTTATCGCATAAATAACGATAATAATTACAAGACTAAAAGAGAATATAATCATAGCACCTAGGATAAACATAGATGTGTATAAAGAGAATTTGCCAGCAAATTTATTTGCAACTCTCGGAGCTATATAAGCAGCTAAGATAAGCATTATCACATATCCAAAGATTGCTAATATCAAAAATATTGGATCAAAGATTAGGAACATATTATTTTAATATAATAATACAAAAAAATATTTAAATCTTTAATCTCTTTCCCTATTTCTAATTTTTTCTATAATTTTGCTTTTAAACTCTTCTTTATTCATAGAAAATAAAGTACCTCTATATCTTATAGTTAAATTACCAGATTCTATCTCCTTTTTTCCTATAACTATTATATATGGTATATATCTTGTTTCAGCATCTCTAACTCTATATTCTATTGTACCTTCGCTTAATATTTCTGCTCTTATATTTTCTTTTGTTAATTCTTCGAAAAGTTTTTTTGCTTCTTCTTCATATTTTTCAGATAATGGCAAAATACTAACTTGAATTGGAGCTAACCATAATGGTAACTTGCCAGCAAAGTGTTCCAAAATTATACCAACAAATCTTTCAAAAGAGCCTAGAATAGCAAAATGAATCATTATTGGATATTTTTCTTTATTATCTTTATCAACATAAGTTATATCTAATCTTCTTGGCATGTTAAAATCTAATTGAATTGTCGCTAATTGCCAATATCTATTAAATGCATCCTTAACATCTATATCAATTTTTGGACCATAGAAGGCGCCTTCTTTTTCTTTTATTTCGTATTTTACATTCAATTCTTCTAATATTTCTCTTAGAGTTTTTTCAGCAAATTCCCAATCCTCTAAATTTCCGATAAAATTTTCTGGTCTTGTAGATAAATTAAATTTAACATCTAAACCAAAAATTTTATAAACATTAATTATTTCATTAATAATTCTTTTAATTTCATCTTTTAGATGTTCCATAGATAATACACAATGATGATCATCTTGCGTTATACTCCAAACTCTAGTTAATCCATGCAATTCTCCACTTTGTTCTCTTCTATAAACTGTAGCAAATTCAGCAATTCTAAAAGGTAAATCTCTATAACTTCTAACTCTAGACTTAAATATCATTAAATGCATAGGACAGTTCATTGGTTTTAATCCAAATTCTTCATCATCCTCTTGAATTAAAAATATTCTATCTTTATATTTTTCGTAATGACCACTTAATTTCCATAAAAATGTTTTAGAGATATGTGGAGTAATTACTTCTCTATAGCCTAATCTATTATTAACTTCTTTGATCAGTTTTTTTAATTCATCTATTATTATTGCTCCGTTGAAATGAAATAAAGGCAATCCACTACCAATTATTTCTTCTTCAATATGAAAAATATCTAATTTTTCTCCTAAATATCTATGATCTCTTTTTTTTGCCTCTTCTAATTCTTTTAAAAATTTTTCCTTTTCTTCTTTAGTTTCAAAAACTTTAAAATAAATTCTTTGTGTTGCTTTATTTAAAGATTTAGAAAAAGAAGAAGAGAAAGAAAGTATTACATAATGAAATTTCGAATTTTCATCTAAATACTTTTGAATTTTTTCTATATCATCTTTGTATAAAACTCTGCAATCAAAATCAACAAAATATTTATCTTCTTTTTTTCCTTTTTCTACAACATTTGCCTCTAAAAAATTATTTACAGCTTTTATTAAATCTTCATACATAATTCATAAACAAACTCAAATATATTTAAGTAATATTCTGTATTTTTTGTTCTTTAAACTGCTATAGGAAATTTTATTATTGAAATAAGTTATTCTTACTATATCATTTCCTATTTTTCTATTTATACTAAAATTAATATAAGGCTTTAGAGAAATTGAACTAATATTTACATCTAATCCTAATATTCCCTTTTGAATAGCATAGATAATATTAGCTGCGCTCCAAGCTTGTAAATATGAAGTTTCTTCGATTCCAATAGGTTTTTTAATCATTATACTTTTATTCTTTGCATTATATACTTCTATTAAACAATCTTTACAATATGCATCTTTTAATTCATACAAATTTTTCAACATTTCTAAACCCTTTTCAAATTCTCCTAACTCAAAATAAACATAAGAAACTAATGCATTTAAATGATACCAACTCGCTCCTTTATGATATTCGCTTTCATTAAATTCATTATCGTATTTAGATAAACTTAGAAATCCATATTCTTCTTTTAAATGATTTTCTACATTTTCAAATATTTCTTTATCTCTAGTAATTCCAAAAACGAAAGGAAAAATAGAATTTATAGTTATTTTATTAGTTTTTAAATTATCAACAAAAACATTGTTTTTCAAAAAATATTTCAAAATGTTTTCTTTTAGTTTTTGAGAATAGATTTTCGATAAATTTTCTAACTCTTTTAAATTTAAAATTTCAAAGAATTTAGATAAACACTTCAAAGCATAATACCAAAAAACTTGAATTTCCAAATTATATCCTTCTCTATTTATCGTATCCATCCATGTTTCATTAGATTCGCTATAAATAAAGCCATGATCGCTAGAATTTTTTCTATACCAATCTAAAGATTTTATTAGCTTATTTTTCAATAATTTTATAATTTCAATATCTCCAGAATTTTTAAAGTATTCATATAAAGCAATAATAAATAAAGGTAATGAATCTTTCGTATTATAAGCAACTTTATTCTCTAATATAAAATTTGGAAATTTATCTTCGAAATATTTAAAGAAAAATATTAAAGAATTTTTAGCATAGTTTTGCATAGAAGTTAAAGAAGCTCCAATTATCGAAAAAGCTGTGTCTCTAGACCAATAATATGCAAACCATGGATATCCAGCAATAAAAGAGTTTCCATCGTAGCAACTTTTTAAATTTAATATAGCTATTTTATATAAATCATTGATAAATTCTATATTAGTTTCTAGTTTGTTTTTTAATAACAAATTGTTATAACTTTTACTTTTACTTGATTTACCTGACTTTTCAGAAAAATTATTATATTTTTTGTCTATTAAAAAGAAAAAATCTACTCTATAAACATTATCTATAAAATCGTAAATAACGAAGCTTTTAGGTAAAAAACATTTAAAAGCTTGATTACTCGGATAATGAACTTTATAGAATTCGTTTCCAATAAAAATTCCATTTTTACTACTTTTAAAAATCAAACTTCTTTCATTATCGCTAATTTTAACTGAATTTTCATAATATTCTGTTCTATAATCTTTTTCTACAATTCCTTCATCAAAATTTCTAAAGTTTACAGCAAATTCTAAAAATAATCTAAAATTCTTAGTGTTTAACGTTTTGTTTAAAATTCTCAAAGAAATAATAAGTGAGTCTTTTAATTTAATTCTTTCTTTTATTAAAAAATCGTTTGTTTCATAAAAATGAACAACATAATTAATTCCTTTAACAAAACCAACTTGATTTTCCCTAGATAACCAATCATCATTTATTCTTATAGCAAAATATTCTAAGTATTTCTTATTCTTATTCCATAGACCACACCATTTCGTTAGAAATTCGCCATTAATAAATCTATGGAAAAAAACTCCTTTATCCGCTAAAATATATGAATTTGCCATAAAATAGAATTATTTATGATAAATCTAAAAAATATCGAAGAAAAATGGCAAAGAATATGGGAAGAAAATAAGGTTTTTGAAACAAATGCTTCAAATAAACCAAAATTTTTTGTAACATTTCCATATCCATATGTAAATGGATTGTTGCATTTAGGTCATTTAACAACTTCTTCTAGAGTCGAATTTATCGCTAGATTTAAAAGATTATTAGGCTATAATGTTTTGTTCGCACAAGGATTTCATGCAACAGGCTCTCCAATAATAGCTGCAGCATATAGATTAAGAGAGGGGGAAGAAAAAATTAAAAAAGAATTAATAGAACTAATGCACGTTAACGAAAAAGAAATTGAAAAGTTTAAAGATCCAACATATTGGATTGAATATTTTGTTCCAAAAGCAAAAGAAGCTTTTAAAAAATTAGGATATTCTATAGATTGGAGAAGGGAATTTTTTACAACTAGTTTAAATAATCATTATTCAAAATTTATCGAATGGCAATATTTTAAATTAAGAGAAAAAGGTTTTATAAAAAGAGGTAAACATCCAGTAATTTGGGACCCAAAAGTTAAAAAAGTTATTGGAGATCATGATAGACCTGATGATTTTGTTGGAATTGATTATATAGAAGGATATATCATAAAGTTTAAATTTTATTATAAAGATAAAGAAATAATATTGCCATGCTTTACATTAAGGCCAGAAACTATTTATGGAGTTACTAACATTTGGATAAATCCAAATTATGAATATATAATTGCAAAAGTAAATGAAGAATTCTGGTTATTACCAAATTCTATAGTTATTGAAGAAATTAAAAATCAAGAGAAAAATGTAGAAGTGTTAGAAAAAGTTGATATAGAAAATGTTATTCTGAATTTTGCAGAAAATCCCTTAACAAAAGAAAAAGTTCCAATATTACCAGCTAATTTTGTCGATATTGAAATTGGTACAGGAATAGTAATGAGTGTACCAGCACATGCTCCTTACGATTATATTGGATTAATAGACTTAACAAAATCAGAAAATAAAAAGTATAAAGAAGTTGCCGAAAAATGCCTAAAAAATATGAAATCTCTATTTAAATTAGAAGGATTTTCAGACTTTCCAGCAAAAGATATTGTTGAAAAAATGAAAATTTCTTCTCAAAACGAAAAAGAAAAATTAGAAAAAGCTACAGAAGAAATTTATTCTAAAGAATTTTATAATGCATTTACTAAAGAAATTTTTGGAGAATTTTCGAATAGAAAAATTTATGAAATAAAAAACGAATTTGCCGAAAAATTAATTTCTCTAACAATTGCTGAGAAGCATTATACGTTACCTATAAGATTTGAATCTAGATATAAAAATAAAGTTATAGTAAAAATATTAAGCGATCAATGGTTTTTAGATTATTCTAATGAAGAATGGAAAAAATTGGCTCTAGAATGTTTATCTCAAATGAAAATAATTCCTGAAATTGCTAGAAGAAATTTTGAAAATTCTATAAAAATATTAAGAGAATGGGCCTTTACACATAAAGAAAGCTTAGGTACTCCTTTGCCTTGGGATAAAGAATGGATTATCGAAAGTTTATCTGATTCAACTATTTACATGGCATATTATACAATCGCTCATTTGATTAAAAATATAGATGCCGAAAAACTTAATGAAGAAGTTTTCGATTTTATATTTTTAGGAAGAGGAAATTCAAAAGAAATTTCTAAAAAATATGGAATCGATGAAAAAATTTTAGAAGAAATGAGAAAAGAGTTTGTATATTGGTATCCTATGGATTTAAGAATTAGTGGAAAAGATTTAATTCCCAATCATTTGTCTTTTATGATTTTTCATCATGCTGCAATATTTCCAAAAGAATATTGGCCAAAAGGAGTTGGAATTAATGGATTTTTATTAATTAATGGAGAAAAAATGAGTAAATCAAAAGGAAATTTTATTCCTATATTAGATGCAATTGAAAAGTATTCAGCAGATATATTAAGATTTTTAAGTGCTTATGCAGGAAATTCTGGACTAGAAGATTTAAATATAGAATTAAATTTGGCAGAAAAAATTGAAGGCTACTTAAAAGAATGGTACAATTTTTGTATAGAAAATTATAACAAAGGAAGAGAAGAAAAAGAAATTATAGACTTTTGGTTCGAAAACGTTATTAAGAAAATTGTAAAAGAGGTTGAAAATGAATATGAAAATCTAAATTTTAAAAACATAATTCAAAAAGCTTGGTTCGAATTAGAAAATAAATTCAACAAATATTTATATAGTGTTAACATCCCAAACAGAGAAGTTTTAAACTATTATATTGAAGTTAGAAATATTATATTGTATCCAATAATTCCACATATAACTTCTGAAATTCTTGAAAAAATTGGAAAGGATCCATTAAACATATCTTGGCCAAAAGTAGAAAAAATAGATGAAGGTATTTTAAAGAGTGAAGAGTATATAGAATTTGTGATTAGTGATATAAGAGAGATATTAAAGATTAAAGGTACAAATTATAAAGAAATAAAAATAATTGTAGCAAATAGGGAGAAATTAGAAATAGCTAAAAAGATTAAAGAAGAAATAGACAGCGGTAAAAATCTAAACGAATTAATTAAGAAATATTCAGATAATGATGTTGCAAAAAGGATAATTAAAAAACCAAAAATATTGAATTATTTGGTAGAAGAAGAATTTGAAATATTATCTCAATATAAAGAATTTTTAGAAAAAGTGTTTAAATGTAAAATCACTATTGAAAAAGAAGAAGAAAGTAATGAGATAAAGGCAAAAGATTCGTTACCAGCAAAACCATCTATAGTTATTATTTTCTAATTTTAAAATTAATGGGTCCGCCCGGAGTCGAACCGGGATCTCCGCCGCGTCAGGGCGGCGTCCTACCGCTAGACTACGGACCCATAAGATAAAATTTATTATTTAGATTATTTTTATATGCGCCGGTCGTCTAGCGGTAGGACACCGGC
The DNA here is from genome assembly GCA_018920305.1 of Candidatus Aenigmatarchaeota archaeon. Taxonomy (GTDB): domain Archaea; phylum Aenigmatarchaeota; class Aenigmatarchaeia; order CG10238-14; family SpSt-28; genus JAHLMO01. The sequence continues at coordinate 153,963 of JAHLMO010000001.1, read as the reverse complement.
CTTCCAAGCCGGTAGCCCGGGTTCAAATCCCGGCCGGCGCATAAAATCAATTAATTTAATTTCTTTCTTAGAAAAATAAGCTAAATTAATATTTCAGTTTCTCTTAATCTTGGAAATGGTAAAGTATCTCTAATATGTTCTAATTTACAAACCCACATTAACATTCTTTCTATTCCTAATCCGAATCCACTATGAGGAACAGAACCATACCTTCTTAAATCTAAATACCATTCGTACTTTTCCAATGGCAAATTCCATTCGATTATTTTATTTTTGAGAATTTCATAATCATCCTCTCTTTGACTTCCACCAATTATTTCTCCATAACCTTCGCTAGCCAATAAATCAAAATTTTCGACTGTTTTTCCATTACCACTTTCTTTCATATAAAATGCTTTTAGTTTTCTCGGATAATGAGTAACAAAGATAGGGACTTCGAATTCTAGTGTTAAAACTCTTTCTTCATCTGCACCTAAATCATCTCCATAATTTATGTTTAAACCTTTACTTTGCAATATTTCAATTGCTTTTTCATATGTTATTTTTTCAAAAGGTTTTTCAACGTAATTTTCAAGAATTTTAGTATCTCTTTTTAAAAATTTAAGTTCTTTTTCATTTTTTTCAATAACTTTTTCAATTCCATATTTTACCATACTTTCAGCATCTCTCATTATATCTTTTAGATCATACCATGCACTTTCTATTTCTAAATGCCAATATTCATGCAAATGTCTTCTTGTTCTCGATTTTTCTGCTCTAAAACTTGGAGCTAAACAATAAACTTTTTCTAACGAATAAATTAATGCCTCTAAATATAATTGAGAACTTTGAGTTAAATAAGCTTTTTTATCGAAATAATTAATTTCAAAAAGTGTTTGAACCTCTTCTACTGCAACAGGAATAATTATTGGTGGGTTTACTTCTATATATTCATTTTTTTCTAGCCATTCTCTTAACGCTTGCATTAATGTTGCTTTAATTTTTAGTATTGCATTAAATTTTCTACTCCTAATCCAAAGATGTCTATATTTCATTATAGTACTTACTTCCTCTCTTCCATGTAATGGAAATGGCAATCCTTTATCGAATATTTTATAATTTTTAACTTCAACTTCTTTTCCATTGGGGGCTCTTGGATCTTCTCTTACAAATCCAAAAACTTCTATAGATGCTTCTATTTGAAGTTCCAATAATTCTTTCCAACTTTTTTCATCAAAATTTTCTTTAGAAAAAACACATTGAATTATTTCATCTTTATCTCTTAAAACAACAAAAATTTTATCTTTTAATTCCCTTTTCCTATAAATCCACCCTCTTAAACTTACTTCTTTTAAATCTTTTTCTAAAGCTTCCTTGATGTTTGTCATAAATAATTCTCTGCTCTAAAAATTAAATATTTATGGTTATTTCAGAAGTTGTTGAAACAATTATTGGAAGAAGTGAAGAAGAAAAAAAGAAGATTGGAACTAAAGGCGCTGGTTATATAGGAAGACATTTGGTTATTGGTGAATATGATTGGCAGCTAACTACAAAAGTTTATTTTGATTTTACTAAAAGTCATGTAGTTTTAATTTGTGGAAAAAGGGGTAGCGGAAAAAGTTATTCTAGTGGTGTAATAATTGAAGAGTTTTGCCAAATAGAAGATGAAATTAGAAAAAAATCTGCAATCGTTATTTTAGATCCAATGGGTATTTATTGGAGTATAAAATTTCCAAATGAACAGCAAAAAAATTTATTAAAACAATGGGATCTCGAACCTAAAGGATTTAAAGATTATATTGAAGTTTTTGTTCCAAAAGGTTTGCTTCAAGATTATATAGCCAGTGGTATACCTGTAGATAAGCCATTAACATTAACTACTAGCGATTTTACAATTGAAGATTGGGTTAAAACATTTGAATGGGATAGAACTTCAAATTTAGCAATTTCTTTAGAAAAAGTTTTGGCTGAATTGAAAAAAGAAGTCGAAAAATACGATTTAAAAGATATTATTAGAAAACTTCAAGAAGATAAAGAAATAGATGAAAACGTCAAAAAAACTTTAATATCTATTTTCAAAACTGTTGATAGTTGGGGGATTTTTGAAAAGGAAGGTAACAAAATAGAAGATATAGTAATTCCAGGAAAAGTTAGTGTAATAGATTTATCTAGAGTTAAGAGTAACGCTATAATGAATATGATAGCTGCCTGGATTACTTCAAATACTTATTTTAAAAGAGTTTTATCAAGAAAAGAAGAAGAGTTAGCGAAAATAGAAGGTAGAGAACAAAAATATTTTTTCCCAATTACTTGGTTAGTTTTTGAAGAAGCACAAAATTTTGCTCCAAGTGATAAAAAAACTATTGCATTAGAGCCAATATTAACTATAGCAAAACAAGGAAGAGAACCAGGAGTTAATTTAATTTGTATAACACAAATGCCAAACAAATTACATCAAGACCTATTAAGTCAAACAGACATAGTAATTTCTTTTAGATTAACTTCTAGAGAAGATTTAAAAGCATTGCATTCTGTAATGCAGACATATATGGAAGAAGATTTTCAATACTATTTCAATAAATTACCAAGAATTCATGGAGCAGCTTTAATATTAGATGATAATTTAGAAAGAATATTTACAGCAGTAATTAGGCCTAGATTAAGCTGGCATGCCGGCGGAACAGCACAAATTCAAGTTTAATTTTAAATATTTCGATATTCATTGTCATGCTTATGAATATTCTTTAAATGAAATTGAATATTTTTTGAATAATAAAATTTTGATTTTTTCGGTAAGCGAAGATTTAGAAAGTATAAAAAAGAATTTAGAAATTAGCAAAAATTATAATTTACCAATATTTGTTGGATTTCATCCATGGAATTCAGAAAAAATTTCTAAAAACGATATAAATTTTCTAAATAAAATAATAAAATTTGAAAACATTGTTGGAATAGGAGAAATAGGATTAGATAAAGTTTTCGGAAAAAACTTTGAAAAACAAAAGGAAATTTTTATAGAACAACTAAAAATTGCAAAAGAATACGATTTAGCTATAAATGTTCATTCGCTAAAAACGTTAAAAGAAGTTATAGATTTAGTAATAAAGTTTGATATAAAAAAAGTAAATTTTCATTGGGTAAATTATTCTTCTTATTTAGAAGAAATTAAAAACTTAGGATATTTTTGTTCTTTCAATATAACAATAAAGAATAAAGAAAATCATAAAAAAGCTTTAGAGGTATTGGATATAAAAAATATATTAACCGAAAGCGATGGTCCATATGAATATAAAAATATAAAAATGAGTAGTATAGATGTAATAGAAGTTGTTAAAGAAATTTCTAATTTCTATAAAATTAAAGAAGAAAAGTTAATTAGGCAATTAAAGAGAAATCTTAAAAATTTTATAAAACTTTAACTAATTCACCCTTGCCAAAAGGGATTAATTTTTTTATTTCTTCATCACTAATTTTTTCAAATAAACTTCTTAATTCAAAAGGTAGAATACTTTCAAAATGTTTTCTTATTTCCTTAACTAATTCATCTGCACTTCTATCGCCAGGAACTAAAGTTATTATATATTGAGTTTTCTTTCTAGCAGCAACAGGTGGAGAAGAAAAAACTTTTATACTTCCTTTTTCTTCCAAAATTCCAATTGATAATCTTAATTTAACTTTTTCTAGCCAATTTCTTTCGCCCTTAATCAAAAAACTTCCCTTAGGTAAATTTGCTTTTACTAACTGATCTGGATTAACATAATATACATGTATTGTTCCTAAGCCTAAATCCCATGCTTGCGAATAACAAGCTGTAAATTGAGCTGCTTCATAGATAGTTTGTGCAGGAATTACACCTTTTTTATCGTTTCTAATTACAGTAAATGGTGATCCATGAATATCTGCATGTAATACTAAATCATATTTTCTAGTATATTTTCTTATTAATTCTTCATTTGTTTCAGCATCTTTTCCACTAACAACTAAAAAACCATCTGAACTTATAAACCATCTAAATTTTTCATACCATTGTCTTTGTTCTTTTATCTCCTCTCTTTCTTCTTGTATTTGATTTTTTGTATCTATTTTAATTTCTTCTAAAGATTTTTGCTTAATTCTTTCTAATTTTTCTTTTAATTTTTTTCTTCTTTCAAACAATTCGTTTATATATCCTCTTAAGTTTTTGAAATCTACTTCAATTTTCTTTCCTTCTATATTTAAAATTAGAATGCCTTTATGCTCGTTAATATCTAGAATTTCATTATATTGCTTTTTAACTATATTCTTAATATCATTCCAATCAATATTCATCTTTCTTAAACTTAATATCTTTTCACAGATTTCATTAATTTTAATATAATTTTTTTGGATAGTATCAATAACTAATGAAATTTCATTTATTTCTAAATTTATCTCTTTTTTCTTTTCCTCTATTTTTTCTAAGATTTTTTCTAACTTTTCTTTTTCTTCTTTAATTTTTTTCTCGATTCTTTTCTTTTCAATTTTATTATAGGAATATATAAAAGCTTCGTTAATCTTTTCAAATTTTATAGAATTCTCTACCTCTAAACTACCAATCCAAATAATATCATTTTCTTTCAAAAAGAAAATTTTGGAATTTCTAATTTCCTCAATCTCTTTAAGAATTAAATCTATTTCTTTTTGGGATATTTCACTACATTTTTTGTTTTTATCTATATTTAATTTTTTCAATATTTCTTGAGAATAGTAATAATTTAAACCAAAATATTCCATCAAAAAGTTTATTATGTTTTTTTCTTCTTTTTTTAAAATTTCGAATATTTCATGAAAAGATTTTTTTAATAAATTCTTTATTGGTGGAAACTTATATTCTAAATTTTTATCTATTTTTCTATCTTTCCATTCCCTTTTTATTAGTGCATCTATAATTTTTCCTTCGCTGTCTAAAATTATTATATTTCCATCGGAGAAAAATTCGATAATGAGTTTTATTGAATTCGATAATTCGAATATAACAATTTTGTCAAACTCTTTTTGAATAACATTAACTATTTTTTGATTTTCTATATATTTTCTTAAAATCATTTGAAAACTCGATGGTTTTTCTATTCTAGTGGAAGAATTTGAGAAAAATAAAAAATATGGTAAATAAATAATTAGATGAAAATTTTTTCCCCTAAATAATTTAAAATAGAAAATATTTTCCTTTTGTTTTATTTTTTTAATAATAGAATTTATTAAAATTTCCTTATTTTCTCTTAACCACTTTTCTATTTCTATAAAAGTTATAGAAATTTCTTTTTTCATATCCTCTTATATATTTTTATTTCATTTTTCAAAATTTCTATAGTTAAAAAATCTTCAGCAACTATTGTATTTGAAAATATTTTTTTTGCTTCAACTAAAATATTTTGAATGTCCTCTTCGCTTTGATATCTTCTACTTAGATGAGTTAAAATTAATAATTCTACATTAGCTAATTTTGCAATTTTTGCAGCATCACTACAAGATGAATGAAGCTTTTCAACATCTTTATCTTTTTCAGCATAAGTCGCTTCATGAATTAATATTTTAGATTCTTTAGCCAATTTTACTAAATTTTCATCAAAAACTGTATCTCCACTATAAGTTACTTTTATGCCTCTTTTCAAATTTGCAATTTCCTCAATCCTTATCTCTCTATTATTAATCTTGTAAATTCCTTGTTTTTTTATAATTTCTAACCATCTTCCCTTTTTTAAATTAAGTTTTTCTAGTTTATTTTCATCTATGCTATATCTATCTTTTTCTTTAAAAGCGTATGCAACACTTTTAATACTATGTGTAACTTCTATAGAATAAAATTCAATTTCTTCATCTTCAAAAATTTTTATTGGATCTTTTGATAATTTAACATCTATTGGTACTATTTCAAAAAATGGTTTATATTCATATAAACTAAGTATGTTTTTTACATATCTACTAGCTTCTGGTCCAAAAATTTTTAACTCTTTAGTTCTTCCTTCTATATTCATCGTTTGAATTAAAGGAATTAATCCTGCAAAATGATCAGCATGCCAATGTGTTATAAATATTGAATTAATTTTCATAAAATTAATTCCAGCTTTCATTAGTTGCAATTGAGTTCCCTCGCCACAATCAAATAAGAATAGTTTATAATCCTTTCCAAAATATTCTATAGCTATAGAAGGGTGCATTCTATTAAAAGTTGGTACTCCTGCAGAAGTTCCTAGAAAAGTTATTCTTATCATAAAACAATTTTTGATTTTTATTTAAATCATATTGAAAATAGAAAAATATTAAAAGCTTTCCTATATTATAACTAACTATTTTATGAGTAATAAGATAATATTAGATAAATTAAATATTTGGCAAAAAATTAGAAAACCATATCAATTATTACTAATACTAATATTATTTTGGTCTTTAGTCTTTTTTATTAATCTAACTGGACATTTAACGGGGGGTTGGCACTAAATTGCCAAAAACCCCCCAAAAATCATTGAAAGAGAAATATATTCATTCGAGTTTTTGTTTTACAGCTCACTAACAGTTCTAATTAATGAATTATACTTTAATAGAAATATAAGAGTTTCAGAATTTAAAAGATATGTAGAGAGTAAAGAATATGAAGAAAGAGTGAAAAAAATACAACAAGAAGTATTAAGAAAAATATATTACGTAGAAGAAAACGAAATAAATAATGTAATTGGAGAGTTAGAAGATCTCAAATCAAAAATACTAAAGCAACAAACTAATTACGAAAATTCACAAACAAGTTTTTTTGGATTTCATGATTGTATTATAGCACCATCTCTTCAAACTATTATTACAATGCATCTAGAAAAATATGTTAATAATGACAAAAATAATCTATCTCCACTTTATTCTTTTGTAACACTCGAAGCTAGAAAAAGTGCGATAGAAAATTATCCAGAGGATTTTAATAAATTTAATCCAATCTTTGCAACATTAGAAGTAGATAAGAATAGAAAAGATGAAGTCATTGTAATAAAAAAATTAAAGGCTGCAGAAATACCACTTAGTATGCCATATGAATTTATTACTATAAGAAGTACAACTAATCTTACGCTTCCAGAGTTTTATCATAGCATTATAAGGAAAAGTTACAACATACAGCCTATAGATGTTTCTAGTTTGTTTTCTTTAGGCATGTATACGATATGGCGCCATAGCAAAAAATTGCCAAAATATGTTTATTACTATAATAAAGAAGAAAAAACTGTTAAGGAAATTGAAATCAAAAGTAAAGAAGATTTAGACACTTTAATAAGAGGTTTATATTGGAGACCTTCAGCTAACGATTATTATCCAGCGTATATAACTGGTTTATTAAGATTTAGTAAAACAATGATAGATACTTACGAAAGAGAAAATAATGCTGAAAATAAATTTTTTGAATGGTTATTAAAAATAGATCCTAAATTCATCACTAATTTTATTGTAAAGCTCGAATATCCAAACGATTCTACCTTATTAAAACTATCACAAAGAACAAAGAATATACTCATAGGAAATTTAAGCAAAGATGCCTATGAATTAATTTATAAACCATATTTTTCGCATCAACTTTTGAATATGATTAAAGAAAATGTCGACAAACTATTAAATCAAATAGACATAGATAACTTATCTATAGGAGATTTGCAACAAACAATTAGCATCAAAGTTTTCGAAACTGCATTCGAAAATAAAAAAATAAAATTTAAAAATTTATCGAAAGACAATATAATTATTGAAGAATGGCTATGAAAGAAGTAACTTGGAAATCTATTCTCAATTTTTTAATTAAACAGTATCCTATAAGAGGAAAGAAAGAAAAAGAAGTTATTAGAACTATCTCTGAAATACTAGAAGAGAATAATATATATTTCGAAATACAAAAGTTCGAAAATACAATACCAAATGGAAAAAGTAGATTGTATATAGATGGTAAAGAAATAGAGTCTATTCCAGCTTCTTTCGTAAGTGGAAAAATTGAAGAAAAAAATTTGATAAGCAATATAATTATTAAGGAAAATTTCAATACTCCAAGCATATCTTACAATCCATATTGTAAAGATTTTTCATTGGCAACTTTTTACTTTTCTCCTTCAATAAATATAAGAAGAGAGGATGTTAAAAAAGTATTAGATGCAGAAGTTATTGAAGGTTACGTTAAAATCAAAAAAGAAAAATATAAAACTGGAAACATTTTAATAGGAAATACTAAAAACCCAAAGATTTTAATCTTTTCTCATTATGATACGGTACTAAATGGAGTAGTAGATAATTCTACTTCCATATCTACCTTATTGGATATTATATTGAGTAAAAAAACGAGAGATAAAATATTAAAAGAAGTTCTTATTGTTCTTTCTGGCTCAACAGAATTATCCTACGATAAACCTTATTATTGGTGTTATGGATACAGAGTCTTTGAAAAAGAAAACTTAGATGTTCTGATTAAATCAAAAAAGATATTTGTTGTAGATTGTATAGGATTCGATAAATGCTCTATTATTTATAATGATGACCTTGTATATGAAGCTTTTACTTTGTTAAACTTTGAAAAAATTAAGAATAAAACGTATTTATTTACATCTATAAACAATAAAAATTTATACTTTTTCTATTCGTTCTATCATTCGTATGTCGATAATATAAATCTAATAAAAGATAGTTTTGTAGAAAAAACAAAAAATCTAATAATTAAAAACATATTAACTTCAATATAGTATACAATCGCTATGCCCTACCCTGTGCATCCGAGTCATAGCTAGCTTGACTCATAGCTCGTCAGAGGCTGGCGAGGTAGGGCATAAAAAATTAATTTTTACTGTTATATAAATTTGTGTTGTTTGGTCAAAAACTTTAGTGGCTATTCTTTCTATATTTATTGTTGTTTGTTGATTCGCCGGGGGCCGGATTTGAACCGGCGACCTTCCGGTTAACAGCCGGACGCTCTACCAACTGAGCTACCCCGGCATCATATTAAATAAATTATCTTTACTCAAAAATTTAAAGAGTTCTTAAGTTTTCTGCTAAAGGATGACCTTTTATTTTTATATGCAATTCTTTAGACCATCCAAAGGGAGCAAAATAAACTTCAAAATTTATCTTTTTTAATTCTTCCCCCAAAATATTAATTAATTTTTTTGCTTCATTTGGATTTGCTAAATTATTACTTAAGTGAGCAAAAGGATATATTAAGATTCTTTTAACTCCAATTCTATTAGCTACATTTTCTATTTCTTTTACCATTTTTAAAGTTTTTTCTTCATTATCGTCTTTTTCTATGCAAGTAAATGCAACAAGAATTTCTTCGTATCTACTTAATTTAATTTCTACATCTTCCGCATCTTTTAATTCTTTTCTTGTTGGTTTAAATTCTATAAAGTCACAATGAGATAATAATACTTTCATAATGCTAATTTAATTAATTTATTTAAATTATTAAAAATTATAATAATTCATGCTATCTGAGAAACCAACAGAAATAGATGAAAAAGATAGTGACAAACAAATTCTAAGATTAGGAATAATTGCAGAATTAGACGCAATAAATTTATATGAACAGTTAGCTTCAAAAGCAAAAAACGAAAAAATTAAAAAAATTCTATTAGACATAGCGAAAGAAGAAAAAACACATGTAGGAGAATTTTTAAGTCTATTATTAGAAATTGATAAAGAACAAGAAGAAGAATTGAAAAAGGGAGAAAAAGAAGTTAAAGAAATTATTTAAATTTTTCGGACCCGGCGGGATTTGAACCCGCGACCTCTGGCTCCGCAAGCCAGCGCTCTATCCAAGCTGAGCTACGGGTCCAATAGAAATTACTCATAATTTATTAAAATAACCTCTCAATTTCAGAATTTTAGACTAGCTTTGGATATATACCTTTTTCTATAAAAACTCTATCTACTTTAACAGCAACTCCTTCTTTTGCTTTAATCATCTCTTCATCACTCATCATTGATTTTCCAAAAGCTATTAACTCATTTTTTAAGCTAAATATCGCTACTAACTCATCTTTTTTTATTCCCTTTTGAACTCTTGTAATACCAGCAACATATAATGGAGAACCTAAAGTTATATTATAAATCGCAGTATCTTTTACAAAAACTTTTTTTATGTGAGGTAAACAATACTCTGCAGGTAATATTACTTTTTTTAATTTATCTTCATCATCAGCAATTTTTGCAAGCTCAAATAAACTTATAGAATTTTCTTCATCAAAAATCTTAAGATATTGATTATTTTCAAAATCATACTTTCCTATGGAAACTCTTCTTAGTTCTTTTAAATGAGCTCCTATTTTTAGTTTTTGTCCTATATCATGTACATATTTTCTAACATAGAAACCGCTTTCACAAATTATTCTAAACAAAACATCTTTACCATCTTTTTCTAATACTTTTGCTTCATAAACATATCTTCCTCTTAAAACTCTAGCTACAGCACTTCTTCTCGGAGGAAGTTGTTGAATTTTTCCTATAAACTTATTTTCAACAAATTCTATAAGAATTTCATCGCTAATATCTTTATGCAAATGCATTATTCCAATATATTCTTTATCTAATTTTTGAAATAACGGAGCTAATCTTGTACTTCTATCAAGCAATATAGGCAAAACTCCGCTTGCGTTTGGATCTAAAGTTCCTATATGACCACTTTTTTTAGTTTTTAATATGTTTTTAACATACTCAGAAATTAAATGACTCGTAGGTCCAGTATGCTTATCGATATTTATAATTCCAGTATTTTTTAATTCTTCTAAATTTCTTTGAGAAGGGTCTTTTCCAAATCTCTCATCTGTTTCTTCATCAAAGGTTTTATACAACCATTCAACTTTTTCCACTTTCTTATTTTTCTTTTTTCTTATTTTCGGTCTCTTTTAATTGATATTCAGATGGTAACTTTAAATTAAATTTTTTATATAATCCACTCTTTTTCCAAGCCTCTAAAACTTCTTTATCGCTAGCATCTTCTTTTATATCTAATTTATATGGCAATGCTTCTAAATGCATTATATTACATTTTCTTCTCTTTACTCCAGTTAGTTGCTTAGGTCCAGTAATTAGTACGAAATTATTATCTATTTTTTTGACTACTACACAATATCTTGACGCCTCTCTTCCGGCAATCTTTACACATATTGTTCCAACATCTATTACCATGTTAAAAATTATTAAAGGATTAAATATAAATTTATTTTAAATATCTTTAATTAGTCTTACTGCAAAAATTCCTGCTAGTAAATACAAAAAACTAGAAATAAAAAACAAAATCTCAAAATTAGTATAATATAAAAATGCGCAGATAGTAGTGCAGATAATCCATAAATTATATTTCCAATTCTATCTACCTTTCATAATTTCAACACCTCTTCTTTTCTTATTTTCTTATTTGTTAATTCAGCTATTATCGAATAATAAGATGGTGTTTCTAAGGAATAACCTATAGCAGCTATAATTTGTGCTATATAGAATTATTGCAAAAGATGTTACTATACAACCGATTATAAAACTCCTTTTCTTACCTATTAATATCTATATATTTCCAAAAATTGGTTCTAAAATACCAACAAAAATCCAATATAATCAGATAATTTTTCGAAATATAGAGCATATATAGGACCTATTAGACCTAGAGATAAAGCTATGAAAATCTGAATTAGCATTAGTCCTAATATTCCTTTCTCTTTTATGTTTCCCCAAATACGCTTTTTTATGTTAACTTTTGTAAACCAATTTTTATGATTTCCTTAGGGATAGAAAGCACCGCACATACTTTAGGAATTGGTATAGTTAATGAAAAAGAAATATTAGCTGATGTTAGAGATACATTAAAAACAGAAAAAGGTAAAGGTTATTTACCTAGAGAAATGTTTAATCATCATTTAGAAAAATTTAATGAATTATTATTTAAAGCTTTAGATGAAGCAAAAATAGATCTAAAAGATATCGATGTTATAGGATTTTCTAGAGGGATGGGAATACCAAACGCATTAAGAGTTGGTGCTTTTTTTGCTAGATATATTTCTCTTACTTTTAATAAGCCTTTAGTAGATGTAAATCATGGAGTTGCCCATATAGAAATTGGTAAATGGTTAACAAATTCAAAAGATCCTATAATTGTTTATTTATCTGGAGGAAATACTCAAATAATTTCATTAGTAAATAAAAGATATAGAATTCTTGGAGAAACTGAAGATATTGCTATAGGAAATGCTATAGATGAGGTTGCAAGATTTTTGAATTTTGAAATGCCAGGAGGACCAAAAATAGAAGAATTAGCAAAAAAAGGTAAGAAATATGTTGAAATGCCATATAGCGTAAAGGGTATGAATTTGAGTTTTAGCGGAATAGTTACTTATGTTAAAAAATTAATTAAAGAAGGAAAATATGGTTTAGAAGATATAATATTTAGCTTTCAAGAAACTATATTTTCAATGATTGTCGAAGTTAGTGAAAGAGCAATGGCTATGCTAGAAAAAAATGAAGTATTATTAGTTGGTGGTGTTGCTGCAAATAAAAGATTACAGGAAATGTTTGAAATAATGTGTAAAGATAGAAATGCAGAATTAAAGGTTGTGCCTCAAAAATACGCAGCAGATAATGGTGTTATGATCGCAATAAATGCATTATTAGCTTATAAGCATGGATATTCTATAAACATAGAAAATTCTTCAATTAAAAGAAATTGGAGAGTGGATGAAGTAGAAATAATTTGGATTTAAACTAATTCGTTTTCGTTTACTATTACAAAATCTCCAATGCTTTTTACTGCATGAAATGGTATTAAATATCTTCCATTATCATCCCTCTTTAGATTAAATTCTTCTAAATATTTTGTTGGCTGTTCTACAACGACATTTAATATTTCCCCTGTTTCTACTATAAAAGTTAAACTATTTACTATTCCCATTCTTTTGCCACTTTCCCCAACAATTACTTTTCCTATTATTTCGTTAACTTTAACTCTCTTTTCAGCCATAATTTTATTCAAAAATCAAATATATAAATATTTAATGAGAGTTTTTATTGCATATTTTTTGAACGAAAATCTAAAAAACAAAATAGTTAAAATACAAAAAGATTTAGAAAATTTGAATGCAATAAAAGCTAAATTTGTTGAAAGAGAAAATTTACATATATCTTTTACTTTTTTAGGAGAAATAAACAATTTAAACGAAATTATAGAGAAGTTGAAAGAATTTAAAAATTATGGAAAAATTGAGGCAAAATTAAAAAATATTATACTAATTCCTAGCAAAGAATATTTTAGAGTTATTGCAATTAATGTTGAAAGTGAAGAGGGTGAAAAACTTAGAAGAGAAATTTATAAAAAAATTGGTGGTGATAGTAAACCACTACACTTAACTTTATGTAGAGTAAAAAATGTAATTAATAAAAATAAAATTTTTGAATTTGTTAATTCATTTAATTTTGAGGAAAATTTTGTTATAGATAAAATTTGCTTAGTAAAAAGTACTTTAACTTTTAGTGGTCCAATATATGAAATTATTCACGAAATTCCTTTATAATATCGTAAGGGGTTATAATTCCTGTTACTTTATTTTCTTTTGTTATAATTGCTGCTTCGTTTTCTTTTAAATATTTTTTTATTACTTTAATATCTTCATACTCATCAAAAGTTTTTGTTTTTTGAATTATGTTTTTTGGAGTTTGAAAATTATTTAGATATATAGATTTTAAAACTTTATTTACATTTAAAATTCCTAGATAGTTTTTCTCTTTATCTATAACTGGCAAATTTCTAAATTTTGAAAAAACTAACATTTTTAATAAATCTTCTTCTTTATCTAATTTTGCACATATTGGATTTTTTGTCATAAAATCTTTTGCAATTCCGTCAACTTCTATAAAATCTAATAATTCATAATCTTTCAGAACATATTCTGGAAAATTATTTCCATTTATAACTATTAAACTACCTAAATTATATTTTTTTATCGTTTTTATTGCTTCTACTATATTTTCATTCTTATTTATTGTTATTGGAAAAGAAATATAGTCTATATTTTTTAATCTTTCATTTAATCCGTATTTTTTAGTTACTATAATTCCTAGCAAATCGCTATCTGTCAAAGCTCCTACTAAATTGTTTTTATCTACTATAGGAACTTTTCTATTAATGATTATAACTTTTAGTATTGCGTCTTTCAAAGAATTATCTAAATTTAATGGAGTAATTTTCTTCTTATATATCTCTCTTATTTCCATTCCTCCCTACAATCTTCGCAAAGCCATCTACCATTAACTAATTTTAAATCAGAAGTTAAATTTCCGCATTCTTCACATTCTCCAATTAATAATTCATCTTCCAAATTTTCTAATATTGGTCTTTCTACACCAGCATATTTTTTACCTATTTCTAATAAATCAATATAATCTGGAATATATCTTGCAATATCTGTAGCAGTAACAATTCCAACAACTTTTCCATTTCGAGTTATAACAACTCTTTTAATTCCTCTTTTTGTCATTATATAAGATGCTTTTCTTACATCTTCGTTTTCATCTAAAGTTATTAATGGTGTGCTAACTATATCTTTGACTTTAACTTTTTTTGGATTTAAACCTTTTGCAACAACTTTTTTAACAATATCTGTATCTGTAATAATTCCATAAATTTTTCCTTTTCTTTTTACTAATAGCGAAGAAACTTTTTTCATTTTCTTAGCTGCTTCTTCAATAGTTTTATTTTCATCTATAGTCATTAACTTTGTAGACATTATATCTTTGAGTTTTACAACCATAATTATATTTCTTTTTAAACTTATTATGAGTTATAGAGTTGGAAGAAGATTTGAATATCATGTTATTTATAAATTAAAAGAATTTGGAATTGAAGCTAAAAGAGTTCCACTTAGCGGAAAAAGAAGTGAGTTTTATCCAAGCTGTGATATAATTATAAAAATTAATAATAATGAGCTAAGAGGAAAATTAAAAACTAGTAAAAAGAAAAAATATGTTTCAATTCCTTTAAATGATTTCATAGAATTATCAAATAAATTAATTGATTTTTTATGTTTTGGATTATTTAGAACTAAACCATTTTTTATTATAAATGGAGATGAAAATTTAGGAACTATTGAAAGAGAAAGTAAAAAATATATTTCTTTTTCTAAGAAAGATGTTAAGGATTTACCAAAAAAAATTTTTATTAAAGAAATAAATAAAAGCTTTTTGTTAATTAGCTTAGAAGATTTCGTTAATAAAATAAAAGAGCTCAAAAGCTACCCCTTTAATCATTAAAAATTCATTCTGGGACAGCTATATCATCGCATAAAAAATTTTAAATTTTATTTTTATTTAAAAAATAAAAAAGAAAAAAAGGAGAAGAGATTACTTGGAAGTTTTTGCTTCTATTGTTGGAGCTTCTCTAGTTCCTCCAATTATTAATGTATCTCCAGCTGCTAATCTATCTGCAAATCTTTCGTATTGTTGTAATACACTAGCTGCTAATCTTGTATCTTCTGCTCTCCATCCAGCTACTAATAATGCAACTTTTCCTCCTCCTAAATCAAAAGCTTTTATTAATCCTCTTTCTATTGCTCCTAAATCTCCATATAATGCTCTTATTGCACTATCATCTCTATATGGTACATTTAATAATGCTGCTGCAACTCTGTTAACATATGGACCTCCAACAACTACTAGATTTTTATCTGCTGTAGCTAAATTAACCTCTGTATCTAATTTTGCAACTGGAACTTGTAATCTATTTACATCTAATACTCTAACTACTTCTCCGCCAGCTACTTTTTCAGTAGCTTCTCCTAATACAACTCTTGCATATCCTTGAACTGGAGTCCACTTTAATGTTAATGATTTTGCATCGCTAGATACAAATATTTTGTGACCAAATGCTGTGTATACCCAAGTATTATTGAAATTACTTATTAAATTATCTACTCCTATTTGGAAATCGCTATTCCTTGCTCCAACTACATTTGTAATTACTTTATCTTCATCATCAACTATTATATCTAGATTACTTCCACTTTTTGATAGTGTTACCTTAATGTCTTTATCATCATCATCACCCTCTAAATTACTACCTAAACTTAAACCTGTTGGTCCAACAGTTACAGGATAGTTATCTAGATCTAACTTTACATATTTTTGATCTTTTGAATCATATGCAACTATTGCTGAAATATTTTGGCTGCTACAAGTAGCATGAATTGCATATAGCTTGTCATAGACTTTTTCTTTCGTATATAATGGTACTCCACTAATTTCTACTCCAACACCACTTACAGAACTAAGATCAGAACATACTCCATAGTATTTATCTTTATCAGTTGGCATATCAACAACTCTAAAGTTTACTGTAGCTAAATAATCTTTTTCAGTTAATGTTAATCCTAAGTATTGTAATTTCAAGTAATTATTTGGAAATGCTATTGATTGTCCTGGTTCTAAATATACTGTTTCATTTGGAGCTAATTTGTATCCTATTTCTTTTAAGTAATTAACACCTGTACCACTACAAGTTGCAACATACCATTTGAATATATTGTCTAATCTATCTCCATCTTTAACTTCACTTTCAACTCCAGCGACTAAATATGCCATTTTTGTGTCTCCAAATCCAAATGCTCTTAAAACAACTACTTTTACTTCTGTTGTTGGTTCAACATCATATTGTCCTGGATATAATACTAATGGATATGCTACTCCTCTTTCATCAATTACAGATAATTGAACTACTGCATCGCTTCCAAAACCAATTACATTATCTAATCTTAATTTATAAGATGTTCCTGTAATATCTCTTACATCACCTGCATTTATCCATTCTGGTCCAAAACCACTTAATAATTTTACTTCATTATTTCCTACTTCAGAAATTACAACATCTTTACCAGCTAATTTAAATCTTACTAATAAACCTTGAGTAGCATCTGCATAAATTCTGTTTTTACAAGTATTATCATCTAATGCTACATAATATTTTAAGTAATACTTACCTTCACCTTGTGGACTTAAAGCTATAGCTAATGTTGAATTAGCATAAATTTCTGAAGCTAATTGAATAGCTTTATCGCCATTATCTTTTCCTAATTTTACATATTCTGCAACTCCGCTAATTGATCTTGTTCCGTTTCTAACTACTAAATTATCTTTTAATTGTGGCAATACATTTTTATCATATATACTTATAAATCCTGGTAATCCAGTTTCTAAATCATCAGAATCTAGATTTAATCTTACATCCCATCCTTTTATTTCATATTCTTTTGTTCCAGTTAATTGTTTTTCTGTTGTTGCAAATCCTGCAAATCTTGTTGCTAAATCAATAGCAGATATAATATCATCAACTAGTGCATCTCTTCCAACTACTATCCAATAATCTCCAGGAGCTCCTAATCTTTCTACAGCTGTTTTAACATCTAATTGTGCAGCTGCTAAAGGTACTAGAGTTGAAGCTAATAAAATGCTTCCAAGTGCTATTGCACCAAGTTTTTTTACGAGCGTCATGGTTTATTTAGCAGCATGGAAAATCCTTACCTTCATTGCTACATAGCTCTGGTAAGGATTTTCCATAAATAAAGAAAGGGGTAGGGTTATTTAAATCGATCAGTAAACAGTTTACAGCCAATTTTTTAATTAAAAAATTTTTTTAGATTTTAGTTTATAAATTAAAAATTTTTTAGAAAAATGTTTATAAATTAAAATTTTTTTAGAAAATTAAATAAAAATTAAAATTTTTTTGATTTTTTAAAATACAAAAAGAAAAAACTTAAAAATTTTAAATTTATTAATTAAAATATGAATAAACTCGCTAAAATCGTGATTATAGCAATACTAATTTTACCACTTGCTTTAAGTAACAATATAATATCGATAGATCAATATATAACAGAAGATTTAAAAACAATTAATAACATAACAATAACTTTAAAAGAAAAAGATATTTCAATGGTTTTTAACAAAGAATTATATAATCTAAAAATATTAGAAGGAAGCGATAAAGTTAATTGTAATCTTTTTGAAAAAAATTCAATAATTTGCGAAGTATTAAATATTTCAGATTTACCTATTTCTTTTAAAATTTCAGTAGAAACAGATAAAATAGTAGATGAAAAAAATAGATATGAATTTAAATTATTAACAAAAGCAGAAAGATTTTATATATCTATTTTTTTACCAATTGGATATGCTGTAAAAGAAGAAAAAGAAGAAATTGCAGAAAATATAACTTTTTTAAGCGATGGAAAAAGAATTATTTTATTTGTAAGAAAAAATAATATAACAACTTTTGAATTAAGTTTTACATTAAAGAAGATAGAAAAAATAATCCCATTACCTTATTCAATAATAACAATAATAGTAATAGCTTCCCTAATTATTATTGCAATACTTTATCTATACTATAAAATTAAATTAGAAAAAGAAAGAAAGAAAATAATTGAAGTTTTAGATATAAACGAAAGAAAAGTTTTAGAAATATTAATGAAAAACAATCCAATAAATCAAAAAAAATTAGTAGAATTAACTCAACTTTCTAAAGCAAAAATAAGCAAAATAATTTCGTCTTTTAAGCAAAGAGGAATAGTAAGCGTTGAAAAAAGAGGAAGAAACAACATTATATATTTAAATAAAAAGTTATAATATATTATGAAAGAAATAGAAAAGCTCGACTATGTATCTTTTGGCTTAGTAATGGGAGTAATATCAGCAATACTTTCTTTTGTTTTTGGACTAATATCAACTCTTGGAGTAGCGGCTTTAGCAGGAGCTTTAGGAATGGCAGTTGGTTTACCAATGCTTATACTCGGTCCAATAGTAGGATTCATATCAGGATTTATAGGTGGCATAATAGTGGCTTTAATATATAACTTCTTCCTTCATAAGTATATAAAAATAAAAGCGGAATAATTCCTTAACACCCTATTTTTTTTTAATTTATTTTTTATGGTTGATAAATTTCAAGAAAGAATTGAAATTATAAGAAGACTAGAAGAAAAAAATATTCCTTATTTTCGTTCTGCTTTTGGAATTTTTGAATTAGAAAGAAATAGATGGAGAATAGTTAAAATTTTTGAAAGTATTAAAGAAGAAGTTATTGCTTATGGTCATCCAAATATACAAGCTACTCACGAATCTACTTTAGAAATTACGAAAGAAAATTTCTTAACAGAAAAAGGAGATTGTATTATTGGAATAAAAGCAAATAAAAGTGTAAATGATTTTAGCGAAGAATTTAAAATTGCTTTAAAAAGTGGAGCAAAAGTAAAAATTACAATTAAAGTAGATGAACTTGAAGATACATTTTATGCATTTGGTTCACCAGCATTAAAATTAACTAACGATAAATCAATAGTAATTAGAAAGAGTGATTATATAGATGATAGAACCGCAGCAATATTATCTACAAAAGCTGCAATAGATATAGATAGAAGAATTATAGAAAAATTAAAAAATGAAAACAAACAATTTAAAATAATTTTTGAAATAGAAAAAGAAAGTTAAGTTATTTCAAATAATTTATGAAAATAGAAGATTTGATTAATTTTAAAATAGATTCCTCGATAATTAATTCTTTAAAGCAAAAAGGAATTAATGAACTTTACGAATATCAAAAAGAATGTTTAAAATTTATAGATAGCAGTTATATAATTTCTGCTCCAACTAATAGTGGAAAAACTTTATTAACAATATTATCTATTGCAAAAGAATTAGAAAAAAATAATAAAGTTGTTTACTGTGTTCCTCTAGTTGCATTAGCGAATGAAAAATTCGAAGAATTCAAAAATATATTTAAAAATTATAAAGTTGCAATTAGTGTTGGAGATTATGATAGTGCGGATGATTTTCTAATTTATTATGATATTATTATTACTACATATGAAAAATTAGATTCTTTAATTAGACATGAAGCTAATTGGATTTCTCAAGTGGGATTAATAATTATTGATGAAATTCATTTACTAAACGATTTTCATAGAGGTCCAACATTAGAATTTCTTATAATGAAAATTAAAAAAATTATTCCAAACATAAAAATAATTGGATTAAGTGCTACAATAAAAAATGTTGAAGAAATCGCAAATTGGCTAAATATTAATTTTTATAAAACAGATTTTAGACCTGTAAATTTATACGAAGGTGTTTTATTAAATAACTATATCTATTTAAATAACTATAAAAAAATAAAATTAAAAGAAAATGGTATAGAAGGATTAATTAAAACTCTATTAGATAAAGATAAACAAATATTAATCTTTTGTTCAACACGAAAAGAAGCTGAAAACTTAGCTAAAAAATTAAGTGAAATAACAAAAAAATATGTTAGAGAAGACTTAACTCACTTTTCTAAAGAAATTTTAAATGCGCTAGAAGTACCTACAGAACAATGTAGAAAATTATCTGAATTGTTAAAAAATGGGATTGCATTTCATCATGCTGGTTTAGTATATAAACAGAGAAAAATCATAGAAGATTTGTTTAGAAATAAAAAAATAAGGGTTTTGGTTTCTACTACAACGTTATCTATGGGATTAAATTTACCAAGCTTTTGCGTATTAATAGCTAATTATCAAAGATTTGAATCTGGAAAAAAAGAGTTTATTTCAAATATAGAATATAAGCAAATGGTCGGTAGAGCTGGAAGAGTTCCATATGATAAATTTGGTATAGGATTATTATTTGCAAAAACAAAAGCAGAAGCCAAAATGTTATTTAAGAGATATATTTTTGGAGATTTAGAAGAAATAATTTCAAAAATTGGAAACGAAGTTATATTAAGATCTCAAATATTATCTTTAATTTCTTCGAATTTTGTAAAAGACGAAAAAGAATTAGTTGAATTTTTAAAAACATCTTTCTTTTATTATCAAACAAAAAACAAAAAATTTTTAGAAACAAAATCAAAAGAAATAATTAAGTTATTAAAAAATTGGAAGTTTATTGAAGAAAAAGAAAAAGAATTAAGAGCAACAAGAATTGGAAAAAGAGTTAGCGAATTATATATAGATCCATTAAGTGCAAAAATTTTAATAAATGGAATTCAAAAAATAAATGAAGAAACAAAAGAAATTTTGATTTTTCAATTAATTTCAAGCACTACAGAAATGAAATTTTTAGTTAATGTTAGAGATAAAGAATATGAAAAGCTATTGAATTTTTATTATTCAAATTTAGGAAAATTTTTAATAGAAATTCCAAATGAATTTGACTTAGAATTTGAATATTTTTTACCAACATTTAAATTATCATTAATATTAGATTCTTGGATTAATGAAAAAAACGAAGATGAAATTTTAAAAGAATTTAAAATAACACCTGGAGAATTAAGAGGAATTTTAGAAATTGCAGATTGGATGCTATATAGCTTACATGAGCTTGCCTTATTGTTAGGTAAATTAGAAATATTAAAAAAGATTAAGAAATTAAGGATTAGAGTAAAATATGGTATAAAGGAGGAATTAATACCATTAATAAGAATTGAAGGAATTGGAAAAGCTAGAGCAAGAAAATTATATAACTATGGAATAAGAACTATTGAACAATTAAGAAAAATTCCATTGGCTACTTTATCTTTAATTTTAGGCCCAAAAACAGCTGAGAAAGTTAAAAGTATCGTTGGAGATGAAAAACTACTAAATCAAAAAATATTGAAGGATTTAAAAATAGATTATAGAGAATTAGAATAACTCAGACGAAACCTTCTTCATCATTTCTCAGATAATACCGGCTTCATCATAATTAAAAATGAAAAGCTGAAAAAATAAGCATATTAAACAAAATTAACCGATTATGGGGCCGTAGTCTAGCTTGGAAGGACGCTGGTTTCGGGTACCAGTGACCTGGGTTCAAATCCCAGCGGCCCCATTTATTATAGTTTTATAGTATTTTTATGAAAACAAAAGAGATCAAAGAAATTTTTGAAATTACAGAATGTTTCGATTTAGAAGAATATAAAAACTATTATTTTATAAACGAATCAAATAAAACAACAAATGTTTATATTAGTGTTAATTACTGTACTGATGAGATAAAAGTTAAAGTTGAAAAAGATGGAGTAATATGTAGATGTTTATGTAAAAAAATAGTTAAAATATATAATGCAAACATAAGCAAAAAAATAAGATTTGTAGACTATAATAAAAATGAAATTAATAATGGATGTTCAAGAGAAATTTGCAGAAATCTTTCAGAAGAAATTTTTCTATGTGTGTTTGGAAGTCATGTTATGAAAATTTGAAAAATTATAGATGTTCTTGTATGAACAATAAATGTCAATAGTCAAAAATTAACTAATAAATTTCTATTTTTCAACAAAAATATTTATTTTTTAAATTTAATGTTTTTATTAATGAGTTTTAAAATTCAAGAAGAAAAAATTTTAAATTTTTGGGAAGAAAACAAAATTTATTATAAACAAAAAGAAAAATTAAAAAATAAAAAAATTTTTTACTTCTTAGATGGACCTCCTTATGCTACAGGATACATTCATATGGGTACTGCTCTAAATAAAATTTTGAAAGACTTTTTTATAAGAATTTATAAAATGTATGGTTTTAATGTTTGGGATCAAGCAGGTTATGATACTCATGGCTTACCAATTGAATATCAAGTAGAAAAACAATTAAATTTTAAGAGTAAAAAAGATATTGAAAATTTTGGAATAGAAAATTTTATTAAAGAATGTAAAAATTTTGCAACAAAATTTATTGGAGTAATGAACTCACAATTTAAAAATTTAGGAGTCTGGATGAATTTCGATAATCCATATTTAACTTTAACAAATGAATATATTGAAGGTGCCTGGTATACTTTTAAAGAAGCATACAAAAAAGGATATTTGTTTAAAGGATTTTATCCAGTTCACATTTGTCCTAGATGTGAAACTGTTTTAGCTTATAACGAAATTGAATATGAAGAATTAGAAGATCCATCAATTTATGTTCTATTTAAATTAAAAGAGGAAGATAAATATTTAATAATCTGGACTACAACACCATGGACTTTAGTAGATAACGAAGCAATTATGGTAAAACCAAGTGCAAAATATGTAGAAGTTAAAGTTGATGATAAAATTTATATTGTAGCAAAAGATTTGTTAGAAAAATTAGCAAAAGAATTTAATTGGGCAAATTATGAAATAATAAGAGAATTTGAAGGAAAGGAATTAGAATTTAAAGAGTATGAACATCCATTTAGCGATTTATTAGAATTTGATAAATCAAATATTTACAAAGTAATTCTCAGCGAAAGATTTGTTAGCTTAACAGAAGGTAGTGGTTTAGTTCATGCAGCACCAGCACATGGAAAAGAAGATTATATTGTTTGCAAAGAATATAACTTACCAATTATAAATAGTGTAAATATAAATGGAACTTTCAATTTTGGAATTTTTAAAGATAAAACAATTAAAGAAGTAAACGAAATTGTTATAAAAATTTTAAGAGAAAGAAATGCACTATTAAAAGAAGAAAAAATAAAGCATGAATATCCAATATGTTGGAGATGTAAAAGTCCATTATATATAATAACAATACATCAATGGTTTTTCAAAGTTACAGAATTTAGAGATAAGTTATTGGAAGAAATCGAAAAGGTTGTTTGGTATCCAAATTCTGCTAAATATAGAATGAAAGATTGGTTACAAAACTTATCAGATTGGCCAATTTCTAGACAAAGATATTGGGGTATTCCATTACCAATTTGGGAATGTAAAAACTGTGGAAATATAAAAGTAATTGGAAGTGTTAAAGAATTAGGAATAGAAATAGAAGATTTGCATAGACCATATATTGATCGAATAAAATTAAAGTGCGAAAGATGTAAAAGCGAAATGGAAAGAATTAAAGATGTTCTAGATGTTTGGTTTGATAGTGGTGTTGCGCCGTGGGCATCTATAGGTTTACATAAGAACAAAAAACTTTTTAAGAAATTTTGGCCAGTACAACTAGAAATAGAAGGTCCAGATCAAATTAGAGGTTGGTGGAATTCACAAATTATTACAAGCTATATGACTCTTGGAGAAGCTCCATATAGAAGAATTGTAATGCATGGTTTCGTATTAGATGCACATGGAAGAAAAATGAGTAAAAGTTTAGGAAATATAGTAGCTCCAGAAGAAATTATCGATAAGTATGGAAGAGATGTTTTAAGAGCGTATTTTCTTCTTGGTTTTCCATGGGAAGATTACTATTTTGATTGGAAAGAAGTTGAAGAAATTAATAGAAAATTAAATATTATAAGAAATGTATTTAATTTCATAAAACTATATGTTAATAAAAAACCAGAAAAGAAAAATTTAAAGATTGAAGATAAATATATACTTTCGAAACTTCATAGCTTAATATTACAATATAATCAAGCATTAAAGAATTATGAATTAGATAAGTTGTTTGTATTAAACAAAAAATTCTTCGAATTTTTAGTTGAAGATGTTTCGAGATTCTATATAAAAATTATAAGAGATAGAGTTTGGATCAACTATAATGGAAAAGATAAAGAAGGTGCCTTATATACATTATTAGAAATCCTTGACAAATCTCTAAAAATATTAGCTCCTATCACACCATTTTTAGCAGAATATTACTACCAAGAAATTTCATTTATTAAAAATTTTGAAAGCGTACATCTAGAGAATTATCCAAAGCCCAAAAAAAGTTTTATAAAAAGTGAAATTGAAAATATTGTAGAAGTTGCAAAAAAAATAATACAAGATATTTTAGAAGCGAGAAATAAAGCAAAAATAAAAATTAGACAGCCATTAAAAAAGGTTATTATCGTTTATAAGAAAGAAGAAATAAAGAATGCCAAAAAAGCAAAAAGAATAATATCTATTTTAACTAATATTAAAAAAATAGAATTTAAAGATTCATTTGAAGCAAAAGAAGATTATGAAATAATTGATACAGAAAACTATACAGTATATTTGTATAAAAAAATTGACAAAAAACTTAAAGAAGAAGGAATTTTAAGAGAAATAATAAGAGAAATTCAAGAAGTAAGAAAAAAAGAAAATCTAAGTATTTTTGAAAAAATTAATATAGCTATAGATATAAGTAATGAAGAATTTAAGAAATTAATAGAAAAACATAAAGAAATAATCGAAAGCGAAACTAATTCGATATTGTTTTTTGAAAAAGCAAGTAAATATGAATTAGATTTAGATGGTATCAAAATTTTTATCGAAATAAAGAAATAGTTTTTTAATTATTAAATTTGGACCGGGCGGGACTCGAACCCGCGGCCTCTCGCATGCCAAGCGAGCGCTCTTCCACTGAGCTACCGGCCCTTATAAAATTTGTAATATAAAATTGAATTTATGAATTTTGAAATTTTTGTACTAATGTTTTCTTTTATTTCATTTATAATTGGAATTTCCATTCTTTTATATTTCTTATATCTTTACGAACCAAAAGAATTAAAGCCTTCAGAAATTAGTGAAGAATATTTAGGAGCAAGAATAAGTGTAACTGGAAAAATAATTGATATTATTAAAAGAGAAAGAGTTAATTACGTAATTATAACCGATGAAATAAAAAATTTTACGATTACAATTTTTCCAGACATTTTTAAACTAATAGAAGATAAAATTGAAATAGGAAAAACTGTAAAAATAACTGGAACATTAAGTTCTTATAGAGGAAATTTGCAAATAATATTGCAAAGCCAAAATAATATTAAAATTATAAATGATTGAAATAATAATTTTTTGTTTAATTGGAAGTTTAGTAGGATTTTTTAGCGGATTAATACCATCTTTACATCAAAATTTATTAATTCCTATTTTTATCCCTCTATTTCTTCATAACGAAATTTTAGCAATATCTTTTTTAGTTTCTTTAGCAATCTCTCAGAATTTTGGAAATGCAATCTCTAGCTTTTATCTATCATCTCCTCCAGAAGATCTATCATTATCTACGCTACCTTCTCAAAGACTCGCAAAAGAAGGATTATTATTAGAAGCGCTAAAAATATATTTGATTTCAGCTGTTATCATTGTTCCAATTACTATTATATTTGTTTTGTTTTTCAATTATTATATATCAAAAGTATTTGTAGCTCTAAAAGATTATATCGGATTAATTCTTTTGATAGCGGTTTATACAATCTTCTTTTTTGAAAAAGAAAAAATAAAAAGCTTATTAATATTTATTTTAGCAGGATTCCTAGGTATAATCTCATTTAATTTACTAGATTTTAATAAAGCTGTTCTAGCTCTATTTAGTGGTTTTTTTGCACTTTCCCAAGCTATACTTAACTTATTTCAAAAAGAAAACTTTCTAAAAAATCAAATAGAAGATGTAGAAATAAAAATAAGCAAAAAAGAATTATTTTTTGGAATTTTATTGGCATTGTTTTTAGGAATGATCAGCGGATTATTACCATCTTTAGGAACTTCACAAATAATTTTAATTTTTCAACCAATACTGAATGATAGAATGTTCTTACTATTAAATTCTGCTGTTTCATTCTCAAATGAAATTTTTTCTGCGTCTTCTACATATACTATAGGAAATCCAAGAAGTGGATTAAGTGTTTATCTCGAACAAGCATTTGGAAAACCTACATACGAAATTTTTATATTAATTCTATCAATTTTTTCTTTATCTACATTTTTTGGCTGTTTATTATTCATATTTTTTTATAAAAGATTATTTAAATTTTTTCAAAAAATTAACTTTAAAATATTAAATATTTTGATAATTTTGATAATAATAACTATTGTATTTATCTTTTCGAGTTATATTGGAATAATAATTCTTCTTACTTCAACATCTCTTTCGTTATTTGCAATTTTTTTGAATGTTAAAAGAAGTTACTTGATGGGCAGCTTAATTTTTTCTACAATATTAATTTACACTAATTTTTATTCTAAATTTCTTTTATTATTAGGAATATGAAGATATATAAATATTTTTAATATAAATATGATGGGGGATCATTCTCACTTATCTAAAAACGAAAAAGAAGAATTAAAGAGAATATTAAATGAAAAACTAAAAAATGAAATAGAAATTGAGGTGATATTGGACTACGAAAATAACTTCGAATTTTCGCATTTAACTGAGCATTTATGTAAAGAAATTTCTGAGTTAAATGATAAGCTAAAATTTAACTTTTATGATAGTAAAGATAAAAAAACACTAGAAATTATAGAAAAATATAATTTAAAACTAGATAAAAAATTAAACGGTCCGATATTATTTTATAAAAAGTATCCTAATATAATTCATTTTGGATTTCCTTTGGGTATGGAATTTCCTGTATTTTTAGAGGAAATTGAATTTATTTCATCTCAACAATTATCTATTCCATTAAGCTTAGCTAAAACTATCTCAAAAATAAATAAAGAAGTGGATGTTCTTGTTTTTGTTACATCAAGCTGTCCGTATTGTCCATACATGAGCTTACCATCTCATAAATTTGCTTTTCTAAACAAAAAAATTAGAGGAATTGTTGTAGAAGCTGAGCAATTTCCAAACTTAGCTGATAAATTTGATGTATTAGCAGTTCCAAAGACCGTAATAATTCATGAAAATGAAATTAAAGATTATATTGAAGGTGCAATACCAGAAAATCAATTTGCAGAAACTATCTTAAAATCTATAGAAGATTAAAGATTTAAAGATTTTTTGACTTCTTTATCTACCCTCTCTAAGCTCCATACATTTTCAAAATCTATCTCTACTTCGCTTTCAAATCCAATTTCCCTTAATTTATTTTCAATCAGTTCTATAATAAGAGGTAAATATGGACAAAATGGTGTTGTTGGCAAAAGTTTTATTTTTACCTTATTTTTTTCTATACTGATTTCTTCTATTAATCCCAAAGAAACAATATCAAAACCTAATTCTGGATCTATTACTTCTTTTAGTTTTTCTAATATTTTTTCTTTTTCCATATTTTATTATAATTCTTACTTATTTTATGGAAATAGAAGAACTAGAAAAACAATTAGAAGAACTAGAAATAAAAACTGAAGACCAAAAAAAACAATTAAAGCAAGAAGTTCTACCAAAAGTTATAAACTTTACAAAAAAAATTATTAGCGAATATGGAAATTTAATAAAATCTGTAAGTATTTTTGGATCCGCAGCGAAGGGAAAAATGAAAAAAACCAGCGATATAGATGTTTGGATAATAATAGATGATACTCCTCTTAAAACTTCACAAGATGTCGAAAACATATCATTTAAAATAAGATTAAGCGGAGAAGAATTTGGTTTACATGTACAAGTTACTAAAATAACAGATTTTTGGAGTTTAATTTCCAAGGGAAGTCCAGAATTAGTTAATTTTTTAAGATATAGCTTAATTATATTTGATTCTGGGTTCTTAAAACCAACGCAAAGAATGTTAAATTTAGGATTAATCTCACCATCAGAAGAATCTATAGAACTTAAAAAGAGAAATTCAATAATAAGATTTGAAAGAATAAAAGAAGATTTAAAATCAATGATTTTTGATTTAAGATATTGTGTAATAGATATAGCACAAGCCGTTATTATGAAAAAATATAATTATATTCCTGATCCAAAAACAATTCCACAATACTTAGAGAAAATGATTAATGAAAACATTATTTCAAAGGATTTTTTAGATAAATATTTAGAAATTGATCTTCTGTGGAAAAAAATTGAACATAAAGAAATAAAAGAAGTTGATGGAAATATCTTAGATAAAGCGATAAAAATTACGGATGAATTTATTAAGGTGTTTTCTAAACTATGCTAACAAAAGAACAAAGAATAGAAATAGCAAGAAAATTTGGGAGATTGGCTAAAGAAAAATTTAAAGATTTAATAAAAAGTGTTGTAATATTTGGATCTTCATTAAGAGAAGAATTTAAAGAGAGAAGTGATATCGATATATTAGTAATAATAGATGATACCATAGTTAAGCATTGCGAAAAAGATTTTGAACATGTAATAGATTTGGAAAATAAAATAGACAAATGTCCAAGATGTGGGAATATATTAAGAACTGGAATTTTAGAAAACTATCTAGAAGAAATAGATAAAGAATTAGAAAAAATTGCAAATAGTATAGATGAAGCAAGAATAAAAATTAAAGATAAAGTAACTAATGAAGAAAAGATTATTAATTTAATATCGCTTCAACCATCATATAAACTAACAGAATTTTGGGATTATGTAAGAAGTGGTCATCCTATAGTTTATAATTTTATAAAAGATGGATATGCAGTAATAGATGATGGAACTTTTAGAACTTTTCAAAATTTATGGCTAAATGGAAAAATACCATTAACTAGAGAGGCAATAGAAAAATATATAGAAGATGCACCAAAAAAGATTATCAGAGCAAAATCAGTAAAATTATTACAAATAGCTGAAGATTGTTATTATGCAATCGTTAATTCAGCACAAGCGCTATTAATGTTTTTAGGAAAAGCTCCTCCAACACCATCAAAATTATATGAAGAATTTAAAAAAGAATTAGTTGATAAAAATTTAGTAGAACAAGAATATGCAGAGTGGATAAGAGAAATTGTAGAATTAAGAAAAAAAATTGAACACCAAGAAATAAGAGATATAAAAGGCGAGGAGGTTGACTTATGGATTGAAAGAGCTCAAAAATTTGTAGAAAAAATGATAATACTATTAAGTGTTTTGGAAATTAAAAAGATTGAAAGTATTGCTTCAAAAACTAGAGAAGTTTCAAGAGAATTGATGAAAAGAGCTCTAAAAACATTAAATGTAGAATTTAATGAAGAAAATTTAGTTCGAAACTTTATTGAAAAGTTCATTAAGAATGAATATATTTCTCCAGATTATATAGAAATATTAAAAAGAATTGACGAAATTTATTCTTTAATACTAGAAGGTAAAATTCATAAGGTAAATTTTGAAGAGGTATATAAATTGAGAGAAAGTGTTAGATTAATGATTAGAGATGTTGCAAAAGTTTTAGAAAATTTAGAAAGAAAAAAAGAATAATAATATTTTAATATATAATTTATGGCTTTATTTGATATTTTCAAGAAAAAAGAAAAAAGAGAAGAATTGAAAAGTATCGACAAAGAATTTAGAGAGTTTAGAGAGTTTGAGTTACCAAAACCTACTGAAAATACTCAAAAATTTTCAGAAATTTCCTTACCAATTCAATCACATTCACAAAATCCACAAGATAGACTCTTTTTAATAGAAACAAAAATTGAAAATTTAAGAATTTATTTAGAAATGATTAATTCAAAGCTAGATAGATTAGAAACTTTATTAAAGTCAAAAGGATTAATCTAAAATATGGAAGGAATAATATTAAACTTTAGATTAAGCAATCATAATAAAAACAGAAATCAAGTAATTGTAGAAATAGATGGAATAAATAATAGAAAAGATGCATTAAAATTAATAGGAAAAAAAGTAATTTTAGAGATTAATAATAAAAAGAAGATTGGAAAAATTATAAGAGCTCATGGAAATAAGGGAAGAGTTTTAGTAAGATTTAGAGAAGGTTTAAGCGGTTATGCACTAATGAAAAAAGTTATAATAGAAGATTAATTATATCTTACAAATCCTAATCTTTTTGCTTCTTCCCTAAAACATTTCCTACAAAGCATTATTCCATATTTTCTTATAACTCCTTTTGTTGAATTGCATTTTCTACATCTAAAATTTTCTCTTCCATATGTCCTTTTCTTTTTTGGTTGAAACGGAACTCTTAATGATGAATCCATAATTAATATGCTACAAATCCAAAAATACTTAGTGCATCTAGTTCATCAACAAATCCCTTTTCTAAAACATTATAAATTACGCTTTCTAGATTTTTTGATATTTTATCAAAAACTACTTTTCCTTCTATTTTTATTTTTAACATTAAAAGAGCGTTTACTATTCCTGCTATTTCTTCTTTTATTATTTTGTCTTCAAAACCCATAATAATGAAGTAGAAATCTATAAATTTATCTAAACAACCTCAACATTAAAGAATTCTTTTACAAATTTTATTGCCTCCTCTCTTGTAACCCTTTGTTTTTTAGAAAATGTTCCATCTCTTAATCTATATCCTGGTCTCCTTAACGAAAAACAAACATCCATACCCAATAATCCAATAGTATGATCATACTTAACTCCCAAGTCAATATATTTTTTAATTCCTAAACTGAAATTTCCATAATCATCAAAAACGCTCGAAGGAATTTTGTTTTCGTATGCCTTAAAAACTTTTTTTGCAAATTCTATTGCTTCATTTCCTCTTAATGTCAACATGACTCCTATAGGTTTTCCTTTAGGAACACCAAATGTAGATCTTTTTTTAGAATAGGTAATAGCAAATTTTCTATTTGGAAACATTTTTTCTAATAATTTTTTAGCTCTTTCTATTTTTTCCATATCACCACCACAACCTATATTTATAACCACCTTCTCTAAAAATATTTTTTTTCTCATTATATTTTCTTTTTCCATTTTATTATATTGTTATTAAAGGATTTTCTTTTCCAACTATAATTACATAATCCCTTATTGTAGATATTTTTTCAATTTCAGCTTCTATCTCCACTAACCATGCTCTATTAAAACCTCCTTCATTTATATTAACAATTTTACCTGTTTTTCCGCTATTGTTTCCTCTAAAGACAAAAGCTAAAGAATTTTTCTCAATTTTTAGATGATCTAAAATTTTAAAAGAAGATAATTCTATCAATAAACTATCGTGAGTTTTAATTGAATTGTCTTTTGTTAAAATATTTTTTCCATCATGAAAAGTTAATTGATAAGTATCATTGGATATTTTTGTTTTTCTTTTTACTTTAACTATTTTTAAACTAGCTTCATCCTCCTTTATTTTTATTAAATACAACCCATATTTATTTGCAGTAATTCTATAGTGCTCGTTAATTTCTGGAAAAGAAATTACATCAAATAATCCGCATGGAAACTTATAATTTGTTACAACTCTCTGATCCACAAGAACTTTTCCTTGTTTAATAATTTGTTTAGCTTCTTTCAAATTTTCTGCGTATTTTAATATATCTCTAATAATAGTTGCTAGCGGTATACAATAATCTTTTGGATGAGGGCCACAAGAGGGATTAACGGAATATTTATATTTTTTTGGATCTTGCCTCCAAAATTTTGATGCATTTAATCTTTTTAACCACATAAAAAATAAAAAAAGAATTATTTAGCCTTTACTACATCTAATACTATTCCTGCTCCAACTGTCATTCCCATATCTCTCATTGCAAATCTTCCTAAAGCTGGAAACTCTGAAAACTTTTCAACAACTACTGGCTTTAATGGTTGAACTCTTATTTTTGCAACATCTCCCTTTTTAATAAATTGTGGATTTTTTTCTATTTCTTGTCCTGTTTTTGGGTCTATTTTAGCAATAATTTCAACTATTTTTCCTGCTACTGTAGCTGTATGTATATGAAATACTGGAGTATAACCTACTGAAATAGATGTTGGATGTTCTAAAATAACTACTTGTGCTATAAACTCTTTTGCAACAGTTGGTGGATTCGAAGGATGTCCAGCAACATCTCCTCTTCTAATATCTGTTTTTGCTACACCTCTAACGTTAAATCCAATATTATCTCCAGGTAATGCTTCTTGCATTGGTTGATGGTGCATTTCTACAGATTTTACTTCACCTTTTACTCCACTTGGCTCAAATATTACAGTATCTCCTACCTTTAATCTTCCGCTTTCAACTCTTCCAACAGGTACAGTACCTACACCTGTAATGCTAAATACATCTTGTATAGGAATTCTTAATGGTTTATCAACAGGTCTTGGTGGTGCTTGCAACATATCTAATGCTTCAACTAAGCAAGGTCCTTTATACCATGGCATTTTATCGCTCCTTTTAGTTATATTTTCACCATATTGTGCGCTTACAGGTACTACATGTATCTTATCTACTGGATATCCTAATGGCTTTAAAAGTGTATTTAAAACTTCATCTTTTAATTTATTATAAGCACTTTCATCATAATTTACTGTATCCATCTTAGTAATAGCAACAATTAACTGATTAATTCCTAAAGATCTTATTAAATATGCGTGTTCTCTTGTTTGAGCCTGAATTCCTTCTCCAGGCTTTGCACTTACAACTAATATTGCAGCATCTGCTTGAGAAGCTCCTGTAATCATGTTTTTAACAAAATCTCTGTGACCTGGTGCGTCTATTATTGTAAAGAAGTATTTTTGTGTTTCGAATGGTCTATGAGCTATATCTATTGTCATTCCTCTTTTTCTTTCTTCTATTTCTCTATCTAAAATATATGCAAATTCTCCTCCTTCTATTTTAAATTCTTGTGAAAGTTCTCTTAGCTTCTTTAACTCATCTTCCCTTATCGCTCCTGTTTCATAGAATAACCTACCAGCTAGTGTTGATTTTCCTTGATCTACATGTCCTACAATTACTATATTTAGATGTGGTTTTCTTGTCATAAAGTTATTATCTAAAAAAGTATTTAAATATTACCTTTATAATTTCTCCACTTTTTGTGTCGCTTACAATAATAAAATTGCTAATCCTTGTTATTTCATAGCTTGTTTTACACTATTTTACAAGTTTAGTCATATTACAGATTGTAAATCATAACTAAAAAATTTAAATTACGAAATGCTATGTATTATGCCAGCAAAACCCTTAACTGAAAATCAGAAAGAATTATATAATGCATTAAATAATGAAAGAATAACTTATTTAGCGATTTTTGGACCAACAGGAACAGGAAAAACTTTTTTTGTTATAGATTATGTCATAAGAATTCTAAGACAGTCCAAGAGTAAAAAATTGATATTGATTAAGCCCTTAATCGATCCTTCTACTAAAAAAGAGTATACAATTTCTGAATTAGGTAGTTTATACTTTGAAAATATTAAACAATATTTAAAAGATGTTGTAGATTCTCTAAAAGAAGATTGGAAAGAAATAGAAGAATATATTAATCAAAAAAGAATTATAATATCTGATTTTTCTTCTTTATCTGGAAGAAGTTTTGATGATTCAATAATTTTTGTCGATGATGTTCAATTAGTTAAGCCAGAGAGAATTATTGAAATTTTAATGAGGGTAGGAAGCAATTCTAGATTAATAATTGCTGGTGATCCTTTATTACAAGCAGAATATTATCAAACAATAAAAATTCTTAAAGAGGTTTTATCTAACCAATCAAATTCTTATATCGTAGAGTTGGGATTAAAAGATGTTATTAGAGAAGGTGCAAAATTGGGATTAAAATTACTATTAGAAACTAGATTAAGAAGAAGAGAAATGAGCAAAGAGGAAAAAGAAATAGCAGATTTAATAATGGAAGAAGTAGAAAATATAGATATAATAAATGTTTTAGATTTAAGAAAAATAAAAGAAGAGGTTGGAATACAATCTAAAACTGTTCCAGATGTTGTTATTATTGTTAAAGAAAATCAAGCTGGAAAATTAGTTGGTAAACAAGGTCAAACAATTCAAAACTTACAAAATAAATTAAACTTAACTTTAAGAGTTTTAGAAATTACATTAGATTTAAGGGAATATTTTAGAGTTTTTCATCCAAGTGGAAAGCTAGCAAAAGAGTTAAAAGATATTGAATTAAAGGGTCCATACTTGTATATATATGCAACAAAAGAACAAAGACCAATAATTATAGGTAATAAAGGAGTAAACATTAGATTTTTTGAAACTTGTTTAAAAGAATTGTTAAATGTGGAAGCTAAAGTAATTGTATAATTTTGATTACATCTTTTTTTACTTCTTCAATGTTTCTATTAGCATCAACTAAGTAAACATTTTTTAAATCTAATTCAAAATTTCTATAATTATCTAAAACCTTTTTTAAAAACTCTTTTTCTTCATAAATACTTTTTTTCTTTTCCTTCAATCGCTCCAACGCAACTTCAACATCTACATCTAAAATAATTATAGCATCAGGCATTTCAACGAACTGAAGTAAAATATTAAATATTTTATTAAAAATTTTTTTCTCTTCCTCATTTTTTATTAAAGCGTTCTGATATGCATATGTAGATAAAAAACATCTATCAGAAATTATATAATCATATTCTTCTCTTAATTTTTTTATTTTTTCTTTTAGTTGTATTCTGTCAGCAAAAAAAAGTAAAGAAGATATTATATAATTTTTCATAAACTCCTTTTTATTCTCTAACGAATTTCTTATAAATTCGCCTATTTCGCTATTCGATGGCTCTTTAATTGTTATCGAGTTTTTTAGTTCTTTGACCAAAATGTTAGAAATAGTTGTTTTTCCAGCACCATCGATTCCTTCTATTACAATATACTTTCCCATTAAATTATTCTAGTATTTTAACCATATAGGGTCCCTCTAATTCATAACCTAATTTTCTATAGTATTCCCTTGTTCCTATAGCACTTATCACAACCATTTTCTTTCTATCAAATTCGTTTAACGCTATTTCTTCTGCGATTTTCATCAATTTTTTTCCAAAACCTCTATGCTGAAAATTAAATTCTAATGGTAAAGAGTTTATTGGTAAATGAAATCCAAGAACTTTTAACTCTCTTATTAATGCAGATTTAGAATCTATTTCTTTTCTATGAGATGTATCTGGAATTCTTAATCTTAAGTATGCATATATAGTTTCGAATTTATCCTCAAAAGAAAGAAATATTTCATTACCATTATTAGCTATGTAATCAATTCTTTCTAAATGTATGCTTTCCAAATGCGGTTTAACTCCGTTTTTAATTCTTATTCCAACTTCCCTACATCTTATACACTTACATTCTATTCCCATTTCTTTAGCTCTTTTTTCTACATACTCTCTTAAATTAGTAAAAGTATATCCTGCATCTATATCATTTTTTGGTAAATCTCTCCCTAATCTTTGAACTCTAACATATTTTGGAATAAATTTAAAAGATTTTGTCAATAAATTTACCAATTCCTCAAATTCATACAATTTAAATTCTTTTCTTTCATATAACTTCCAAAGCTCAGTGTTTTTAAATAATTGTAAGGGATAAATCTTCAAGTAATCTGGTCTAAAATTTTCATCTTCGAATAAAATTCTAAACATTTCTAAATCTCTATCTATATCACTTTTTGGAAGATTTAGCATTATATGATAAGTAATTTTTAGTGCAGCATTTCTTGCAATTTTTGTTGCCTTAATGACATCTTCAATTGTATGATTTCTTCTCACAAAATCTAAAACATCATTATAAACACTCTGAACTCCTATCTCTACTCTCGTAACTCCATAAGAAAGCATTTCATCAACATGCTTTTCAAAGCATAAATCTGGTCTTGTTTCAATTGTTAGTGCGACACATCTATATTTAGCTTTTTCATTTTTCGTTTGTGCCTCTTCTAAAGAATCACTATCTTCTTCGTTTAAAGCATCAAAAATTCCTTTTATGAACCATTTTTTATATTCTTCATCCAAAGCTAAAAAAGTTCCAAGAATTATTACTTCTATTTTTGAGTTTTCTTTCAATAAACCCATCAATTCATAATGCATCAATCTATTCTTTACTTGTAAATATGGATCATATTCAAATCTTTTTGCTCTTTGAATCGCTGGTTCATTAGGTGTGTAACTTTTCGGAACGTTTGAAAAAGTTGGACAGTATATACAATTTCCCCCACAATTTCCAGGCTTTGTTGCTAGAGTTATTATTAATACTCCACTACTTGCTCTAATAGTTTTACTTTTTATATTTTCTGTAATGTCTATACCTATTTTTTCTTTTATAAGTTTTATTAATTCCATCGTCTTTAAAACAGGTATTCCGTATTTTTTTGCTAAAAGAATTTTTAATTTTTCGAATTCGTTCTTATTTTTAGCATTCGATAATTCTTTTAAATATTCTATAGGTACATCTATTTTTAAAGCTTTTTCCATAAATCTATTAAATAAAAACTACTCTTCAGAAGTTTTCCTTAATAAATTTTCCAAATATTTTATTCTAGCTTGTAGTGCCCTAATTTCTCTAGGACTTTTTGCTGTTAATAAAGCCTTTTTCGCTTTTTCAATTTCCTTAAGATACATTTTTTTAATATTTTGAGTTTGAATTAAATTTAAATTTCTTTCTCTTTCCATAATTTATAATATGAACATGTCCTTATATATTTTTTACTATTCGTTGGTAATAAACAATAATTGTAAAAAATATAGATAATTAACAAAAATTTTCATTATGGATATAGAAAAAAAGTACGTAAAATATTTTTATGAAAAAGTCGCAGATAGTTGGATAAATATTAGACAAAAATTTAAAATATTAAAAAAATTAAAGAATTTAAAAAACAAGAAAATACTCGAAGTTGGTTGTGGAACAGCAACCCAACTAATCGAATTTAAAGATAATTTTTTGATTGGAATTGATTTTTCGAAAAACATGATAAAACATGCAAAAGAATATGTAAACAAAAGAAATATTAAAATTTATTTTATATTAGCAGATGCAAGATATTTACCTTTAAAAAAAAATTCATTTGATTTTGTTTTTAGTATCGCAACAATTCATCATATTAAGAAAAGAATTGAAAGAATAAAAGCAATAAAAGAAATTTTAAGGGTTACTAAAGATTTGTGCTTATTCTCTGTGCTAAAAAGATATTCATCCTTAACATTTTTTCGCTTGTTTATAGATTTTCTTAAGCTACATAACTTTGGAGATATTTTCTTAACTTGGAACTATAAAGGAAAAAAATTAAAAAGATTTTATCATACTTATTCGAAAAAAGAATTGATATCAGATTTAAGAATACTAAATATTCAGAACTTTGAAATTCTTGAAGATAAATTCAATTACTACGTTATATTTAAAAAATAATAGCCCCGCCCGGATTCGAACCGGGGTCTCCGGGTTTCTTTCATTATTTTCAAAGCTTTGGCTTGACCAAAGCCCGGCATCCTTGGCCACTAGACGACGGGGCTATCTATAATTTAAATTAAATTATTTTATCTTAAAAATTATTACACCATCACATGGTATTCCTATTGGTAAATAATTATTAATGCAATCATCTATTGGAACACCATTTTCATAAAAAATCTCAAAATATTCCTTCGAATTTAATAGCAATTTTACCCAATCTAAATTATACATTTCAGATAAATTTCTGTTTAATGGATCTATACTAAATTTTTCAACAAAAAAATAATCTATACCAAAATTTTTCGCCAACTCATTTATGAATGTTGAACTATTACTCAATCTTAAATCAGCTGTTCCTCCTATATTTCTTTCGCAAGCATATAAAACTCTATATCCCCATAAACTCATTAGAGTTGTATTTTTTTCTGTTCTTTCTTTTATATACTCGCAAGCTTCAAAAAAATATTCCGAAAAAGTTTTTACTCTTTTCATTATTTCAAGCTTAAAGGAATATGAAATAAAAAAGTAGTAAGTTATTATAAAAAGTGATATAAGAAAAATTAATAGAAACACTACTTTTACTATCGAAGAATTTCTTGCGTTTTTTATCAAATCCAAAATTTCTTTTAAGGAATATAAGAATAAAGAGGAATATAATGCAATAAAAGGATTAAGAAAATATAGATATCTTGCTGTATCCTCTGCTCTATAAAGAACTCCTAAATCGTTACTAAATGGATATATAATTATTAACCAAACGACAGTTAAAAGGAAGAATGGTATTAATGGAAATAGAAGTTCATATCTCTTATGATAAATTAGAATAAAAATTCCAATTATCGATGATAAAATAATAAAAGACGAATAACCATATGCAAAATCGATATACTCTTTCAATCCAAAAGAAAAAACATCTAATTCGCTACCTCTTTGTTCTGTTCTACCAGCAAAGCTATATATATCTTTATATTCTATATTTTTAATTTCACAACTTCCATCCAAATATTTATTTAAAAATTCTGCAATTATCCAAAAACCGACACAAATTTTATTGTAAGCTAATATATTAAAAACTATTAATGATAAGATAGTAAATATTGGAAAAAGAAAAAACATCAAAAGTTCTTTAAAATTAATTTTCCTCAAAAAATAGTAATAAAACACTAGAAAAATTATTCCGAAAGATATAGCAAAAGGTAAAGTTGGTTTTACAATAAAAGATAAACCTAAAAATATTGAAGATAGAAAATAATATTCTATTTTATTTTCCTTTAAAAACAAAAAAAGAAAAGAAAAAGATAGAAAGATAAATAAAACAAATAGGCTATCTACATAGAAAGTTACCGAATATATTATTGTCGATTGAAATGTTTGAAATAATATAGAAGATAATAATGCAATTTTTTCATCAAATATTTTCCAAAAAATTACAAAAATAGAAAAGGATGTTACAAAAATAATAAGTGGTAATAAAAATTTTGCAAAAGATTCCGAAATTAAAAAACCAAAAGCTTCTAGAAAATGAAAAATAGAGATATATCCATATGCTGAAGGGTTTGGCTGTATAAAATCTAAATAATGCAAATATTCTTTTCTAAGTGCAAATTCCTTAGAAATTCTCATATGATAACCTTCGTCTCCAAAAACAATTGGATAATTCCAAACAACACTCAAATTATTATAGAAAATTAAAAAGGAGAAAATTAAGAAGAAGAGAATTATAAAAGTATAATATGCGTTTTTTATAATTTTTTCATCGATTTTAATTTCTATTTCCATATATTTATTTAATGAATCTGATAAATATAGAAAAAATCAAAGAAAATGTTGCCAAGAAGATTAACTATTTTGTTATTCCTTTGTTACTACTTTTAATTATTTATTTTGCTTTTTTTATAAGATTGAAAACTGCATATGTAGATATTCCATTAGACTACGATCCATGGTGGTTTTTTAGACATGCAAGAGATATAGTAGAAAGATGGGATAGAGAAAAAAAGTTTGTACTATCTACTTGGGATGAAAAAAGTTATTTTCCACCAGGAAGACCAATATATTATGATGGATATAGTTATACAATTGCTTTAACTTATTTATTAGTAAGAGATATTATACAAATTTCTCTAGAAAAATATTCTGTATATTTCGTTGCTATCTTCTCCGCTTTAACAGCAATTCCAGCATTCTTTTTAGCTAGAATTCTTTCAAAAAACAACTTGGCTGGATTGTTTGCCGCGTTTTTAATAACATTTAGTCCCGCTTTTTTAATTGTATCGATGGCAGGATATGTAGATAGCGATGTTGTATACGTTTTTTATACTTATTTAGTCTTGCTTTCAACTATTTTATTAATAGAAAAAAGTATAAATACGATTGAAAATATAAATATAAAACATTCAAATATATTATCTGCTATAAAAAAACTAGTACCTTATTTTATTTTTGCTTCTATTTCTTACATCTTATTTGCATGGAATTGGAATTCTGCATACTATTTCATTCCTATAATTGGTGGATTTTTAATTTTATACTTAATTTTATCAATAGTTTTTGATTCCTATGTAAATCCTTCAAAAAAGAAAACAATAGAAAAAACGAACTCTAAAAATTATCTAACAAAAATTTTAGGTGTTTCTATTGTATTAGGTACGTTAATACTTTTCACAGAATTGTTAACATTTTTGATAGAAAGAACTTTTAATACATCCCTACCACATCCAATAACAACTATATTATGGCAATTTGATTTAGCAATAAAGGGTGGTTTAAAATATGATAAATTAGTAAATATTTCCGTTGCAGAGCTACAAGTTTTAAATCCATTTAGCATAGAAGGAATTAAACAAATAGCATCTAGAGTAGGTTTAATACCATTTCTATTATCTTTTCTGATTTTTCCAATATTTGTCTATAATTTTTTCTTTAAAAGAATTCTAGATTGGAAAGAAATTTTTTTAATTGTTTGGTTTATATATTCTCTATATTTAATTTCTCAAGGAATTAGATTTTCTCTCTTATTTGCAACATCTTTAGCTATTGTTGCATCTTATTCCATATTTACTTTGCATTCTATAATAATCGAGATTCTTCAAAAATCACAAAAAGTTCTAAGAATATTTAACTTATTTTTCTTTTCTTTTCTAGCTATTTTTATATTCTATTATTTAGATCATTCGTTTAAAATCGCAAATGCCATGAAAGGAATGGAAATAAATGAAAATTGGAGAGCTGCACTAGATTTTATTAAAAATAATTCAGACGAATATACATTAGTTGCAACCTGGTGGGACCCAGGCCATATAATTGCTGGATATGCGAATGTTAAAGTTCATGCAGATGGTGCTCATTGCGATTGGGATTCGTGTATTCCTTATAATCACGATATAAGAATTCAAGATATGGGAAGA
The DNA here is from genome assembly GCA_018920305.1 of Candidatus Aenigmatarchaeota archaeon. Lineage (GTDB taxonomy): Archaea > Aenigmatarchaeota > Aenigmatarchaeia > CG10238-14 > SpSt-28 > JAHLMO01. The sequence continues at coordinate 112,756 of JAHLMO010000001.1, read as the reverse complement.
ATCCTAACAACTTCTAATGAAACAGAAGCATACGAACTATTAAAAAAATATACTAGAATTTCTGAAGAAGATTGCAAAAGAGTAAAAGAAAGATTTCCAACTTTATTTAATGAAAGTATCTGTAATATTACGATTAATAAAATTTATTTTATTGTAAGCCAAGATTTAATATTTAAATACTATTGGCCATATTATTTTTCTTCTTGTTTGAGAAAATACTATCCAGAAAATTCAATATGCTATACACGAAAAGGAATCGAAAACTTTTTCTATATAAATAAAAAAGGTGAAGGTAATGCATATTCTATTTTTATTTTAAATATACAGAAATCGGATATAAATAGGGGTATATTAGTTTACTCTACCAGAACAAATGTTGGTGGAAGAATAATAGAAATAGATATAAGTATAAAAACAGAAAATATAAACAATCAAACTGTATTAGTACCATATTTTATGAATAGAGAAAGAATAAAGTATCTAGTGTATTACCAAGATAATAAACCAATAATAATTAATCAAGAAGAATTTGGAATAAAATCAGATATTAATGCAATGGTTATCATTGATCCTAGTTTTAGATATATATTTTTAGCTAATGAAGAAATAATGAACTCAATGTTTACGAGATTGTACTTCCTTAATGGAATTGATTTAGAAAAATTTGAGTTAGTGTTTGACAATCCAGAAGTTAAAATATATAAGGTTAGTTTTAACTAAAATATGAAAGAAAATTTATCAAAAATTTTAATAGTAACACTTTCGCTACTCATTCCATTGCTCATTCTTTTTTTATCTAAACCTACAACAGAAATTATAATTAAAGATTTTAAAAATATTGAATGTGATGAAATTATAAAAATTGGAAGTAAAATATCTTCTATTAACAATATAGATATAAAAACTATTGAAGATTTTGAGAATGTAAAAAAAGAGCTAAGACCAAATCAAACATTTTTCATTATATTAGATAATAAAATTGTTAGATGTAATGCACTCGAAGATTTTGACATAGAAGTAATAGAAATTGAAAAAACAACATACTTCAAACCAATAAATCTAGAAAGAATTGTTTTAGAAAATAACGAAAGAAATTTAAAAATACTTAACTTGCTAGGTTATAATTATTATCTTATAGATTTTGATAAAATAATTTTACCATACGATAAGAAGCTATATTTGTTATTAACAGCTCCTGGAAAATTAGATTTTTATCTAGAAAGAAATTTAGAAAAAGAAAACGAAAATGTAAAATTAATGGATAAAGAGTTTCATATAAACGAATTATATGAAATCTTTGACGAAGTTATTATAGGAGAAAAGAATGTAACTGTTAGAAAATATTTATTTAATCAAGATTTTATAGAAGATTTTGATTTTAAGATCAGATATTTTTATCCTGTTGCAATTAACTTTGTAAACATAACATTTAAAATAAATCAAAATGCTAGTAAAATATTATTAGAAAATCTTAAAGAAGTTCCCTTTAGATTAATTCAATTGGAGAAATATTATGATGCAGAATTAGTTATAAAGATTAACAATATAACTATTTTAAGTTATCCATTACCATATGGAAACTATGAAAATTACATTTCCATTTTAATAACAAATTTAGAAAATCCTAATGAACTAAAGAAAATAATAGCTGCGCAACTTCTGAAAGCTGAGGAAATAAAAACAGAAAGTTATTTTAAAATTTTAAAATTAGATATTGTTTTAGTAATAATATTTCTTATTTTATTTATCTTTTTCTTTTTAAAAACTAAAAATTTAAGTTTGTTTTATTTCTTACCTTATATAATTTTATCTTTCTTTTTTGAATTAACTATACCAATCTTCTTTTCAATACTCTTTTTCTTTACTCTTTTAAATAAAAAAACTATTGACTTTAGGCTTCTATTTTATACGTTTGTCTCAACTCTCTTATTCTTATTTTATCTTCAAAAAATTTACTTTTCTTTTTCAATTCTCTTCTTATCTTTAAGCTTTTTTGTTCTTATAAATCTGTTTATAAACAGATTTAAAAATTTTGAAGCAGCTTCACTATTAATCTACGCATCTATTTCTCTTATTCTGTTCTTTTCAAATAGTTTAATTTCTTTTTCTTTACTTCTCGTAGTTTTTCTATATATTTTATCAAGGAGTCTTTATTATTAAAAAGATAGAATAGAAATAAAGAGAGGAAAATTGAAAAGATTACATCAGATAAATAATGAATTTTAAGAATTAAAATAGAGAAAATTGAAAAAAGACCAAATATAACAAATAATGATTTGAAAATATAATTTTTAAGATAGAAATATGAAAATAAAATTATTAAAGTTGCGAAATACGAATGAGAAGAAGGAAAAGAATAATCTATCTTTTCTATTATACCATAAGGCCTCTCTCTTTTTACTGTATACTTTATAAGATAAATTATTAAAAATCCAAGAATTGATAAGATAATTAACAAATTTAAAACTTTTGTTTTTCTCTCAAAAAAATAAATATAAATCACAAAAATCAAAAATATCAAATAAAAAAAATAGTAACTTAAAAATGATATAAAGTATATTTTAGAAAAATCGAAAAGACTAATAAAATTAAAAAATGCTTCATCTACTAGACTAACCATTTCTTTTATAATCATATTAATTTAATGAAATAATCTTTGATTTCGCATTAGCAGAATAAAAAACAATTTCTCCATTACACAAATTACATACTCCACTTAATGGCATTCTTTTATAAACGCTATTACACTTACTACACATAAATCCAACAAGTTCCTTTATATTTATTTCATTAACAAATCCCTCTTTAATAACCACATTAGATTGATTTTTATTAGTTCCATTTCCGTTTTGAAGTAAAATACCAATAATAGATTTCTGTTTAGTGCCTGTAATAAATTGAGAAGGTGTTATTCCAATAGCATTAAATATTCTTTCTAGAGGTGGTAATAACTGATGATAAATATAGTATTCAGCATCAATTGGTATTTTATATTTTTTTACATATTCAACACTCTCTGCTCTTTCAACAATCTTTTGTGGACCAGCAACTATAACATAACTAACTCTATCTCCTACTCCAGGAATATTTGGATCCCCTCTTCTCATCATTTTTTTAACAAGTTCTATATGAGGTTGCTGACCCTTATATTTGTTAAGAGGTCTTGAAATTGATTTAACAATAGCAAGTTTTTCTACATCTATTTCATTATTTTTCAACTTTCTAAAAACTTCTTTAACGTATTCAAAAGCTTCTCTTTCACTTCCAGTAATCAATAAAATTTCTATAACTTTTGATAAAGTTTCTGAAACTAATTCGCACCAATCCCTTCTTATAGTTTCAATTCCTTTCATTACTATTTTACCATTATCATTTTCGCTTTCAAACAAATAACCAACATACTTCTTTTTTGCTACGAAAAGAATTTTTTTCATTATTCCCTCTATTTTCATCTTAATGTTTTGAGGTGTTTTTGAATTAATTAATTTTTCTAATTCTGTTCCAATTTTGAAAGCCTCTTCTAAACTTTTTGCATTCGTTTTTACCATTATTGAATCTGTATCACCATAAACAATTTCATATCCTATTTCTTCGGCAAATTTTTTAACATTAGTAATCCAGTATCTTCCATAAGCTGTTATAGTATTTGCTATATCAGCTACAAAAAATCTAGCTTTTAAAAATCCAGTATATCCATAAAATGCGTTCGCCAATAATTTTAGTGCCAATTGTTTTGCTTCTAGTAAAATCTTTTTGTTTGGATCTTTCTCATCTTTCATTATTTTTTTAATCTTGTCTCTTTCTTCTATTAATCTCTTTAAAACTCTTGGAAATATTCCCTCTCTAACGTTTTTTGAAACAAAATATGTATTAATTGGAGATATAATTAAATCCAATCCTTCTTTTCTATTTTTTAAATAAGTTGTTGGACAAATGTTATATTCTATTATTATACTTGGATATAGAGATTTAAAATCGAGATAAGCAACAAATTCATGCAAACCTATTTTTGGTTCTAAAACTATAGCACCTTTAACTTCTTGTTTTTCTCTTTCTTTTAATTCTCTTTTGTTTGGTTTGTTAGGAATTACAAAATCGTTTTTATTAAACTCTTTTAGAAGAAATTGTTCTATTCTAGAAGATTCAGAACCAGATAAAGTATCTTGTAATAATAAGCCACTTAACCTAGATATTTCTATGTATTGAGAAATAAAATCTTTACTAAGCATTATTTCTAAAACTAATTCTGCATCTGTTTTTGCATAATTTATAAGCCTTACTAAATCTTTTTCATCTCCATTCCATAGTTTGATTATTTCACTATGTTCTACATCTTCTTTTCCTCTACCTATTAATACTTTTGCTACATCACCTAAACCTAATCTTTTTGTCTTAAACATACCTTTTTTAGAAAATTCTTTTAAAATATCATAAAAATCTATGATTACTCTCCCCACAATAGTATTTTTATATCTCTCTTCGCTTATTCTTTGACTTTTTGCAACTTTTTTTGCTCTTCCTAAATATGGTTTTATTTTGTTTTGTTTTAATCTTTCGATTATATAAGGGATATCAAAATTGTTAATGTTATATCCAATTATAAAGTCTGGATCATAATCTTTAATTATATTAATAAAACTTTCTAACATTTTCTTCTCGTTTTCAAACGATAAAACATATTCTAAATTTACATTTACCCTTTTAGATATTAAGACTAAATTTCTCATTCCATTATATTCTGGATAAAAAGCCAATGAAATTATACTAATTGGATGTGTTTTTGGATCTGGAATACCTTCTTTATTGGCTACTTCTATATCAATTGATAAAATCTTAAACTTAGGAATTTCATTACGATCTATTTCTTTAATATTTAGTGCTTCTATTTTTTTATTTGTAAACACAACACTTGTATTATTGACAAAAGTTCCCTCTACTTCGTACCATTTACAGCCACTAAGATCTTTATCTGCCATAAACCTATACTTAAAAAGAATATCAGCTTCGTACGTATTTTCAACGAAATCTTGTAGCATTAATTCTTCTCTAACTAAAGGAACTTTTGATGGATTTTTTAAGAATATTCTAAATAATCTAGTTTTCCTTTCTTGATAACCTATTGGTAAAAACTTTTCTACAGTATCGACCTTAACTATTAAATTTTTAAAATTTTTTTCTAAGAATTCTAGAAATTTTTCTTCATCTTTAACTTTTACATAAAAATATGGGAAAAAATCTTTAACAAAAATTGTTACAGAACTTCCATTTTCATCTCTTCCAAAAATTCTAATTATCGGTCTGTCATCAACAATGTCATAATCAACATCTAAAAGAAAAAATTTAACATTCATGATATTTTTTTGTTCTACCCTCAAATATTTTTTTCTATCCTTTATTATAGTTAATTTAGATTTTGATAAAGATTTCTTCTTTTAAATCAATAAGATAGTTATTTTCTAATGAATTAGCTAGACTTATCAAAAAAATATCATTTATTTTATTTATTTCTTCTCTATCAGAATTTAAAGTTATAATTAAACTTGGTTTATCTTTTATTAAGAAAAAATCTCCACCAAAATCTAATATTTTGCTCGATTTAGAAGTAACTAATCTTAACTTTAGGAATTTTTCTATACTAAAGTTTACATGTCTGATATCTACCAACAATATTAATGAGTTATTAACATAAATTTGGTGAACAGGAAAAGAAGAGTTAACATATAATTTATTTTTAGAGATTTTAGTTTCCCTATCTAGCTGTATAATAACATCAGCATCTGTATCTATGTCTCTATTAAAAATCCCTATTCTAAGTTCTTTTATTTCTTCTAAATTGTTTTTTTCTTCAAATTCTGGAAAAATAACCTCATTAGCATAAATTTCATCATCTTTCCAATAGCATTTAACTCCGATAACACAATCTTCCTCTATTAATTTTAATTTTTCCTCATCTTCTATCCAAACATCTATTTTTGATGATAAATCATCTATCGTAATTTTTTTACCATCAATTTCATAAACCATACCTATAAGAGAGAATGTTCTATATTTTTTCGAAATTTTGTTTATAGAAATTAAATTAAAAAATAAAAGCTTCTTTTTTATAATTGATGATAAAAAATTATATCTTTCTCTTAAAATGTTCAGTAAATCTAAGTTCGATATCTTTTGTTTTATTTGAGGTTCTAAAATTCTAATAGAAATCTTTTTACTTATTTTTTGCAAAAAAGTAATAACATCTTCCTTTTTTAAGATTTTCGGTTCGTTTGATTTCGGTAAAAAAAATAAAAATCTTTCGAATTCTTCATCGTTCAATAATGAAAGTATCTGTGGATCTTGAACAAAGTAACCCTTTTTCATTAGTTCTAATATTCTATTCATTTTTTACTTCTAAGTAATATAATGTCAAACCCTCCTTTTCTTTTATTTTAGAGTGTGGTAATTTTATTTTTTTAATCCTATCTAACTTAGTTAGCTCTTCTAAGTATTTTTTAATTGTATTCCAACTATATTTTCGTTCTGTTTTTTCATAGATATATCTTAAAATTCTGTTTATGTTAGATGGAAAAGGATTTTCCTTAAAATATTCTTCTATTAATCTATATATCTCGAATCTCTTTGAGGGTCTTCCTCTCTTCATAAATAATTAAATCTAGCCTATTTTTATGAACTTTCCAATTCCTTTTTGAGTAATGATTTAATATTAAAAAACTAAAATAAAATTAAGATATAATAAAACAAATTCTGAAAAGTTGATCCTAACTATAACTATAAGTTTATATTTACCTATAAATAATAACTAAAATATTACACTGTTATATTAATTAATAATTTTAAAAAATTAAAGTTGATCAAAAAACTATATAGCGGTTCAACAATTTTTACATACACTATATAGCTACTCTAATAATTATTTGAAACTTCATAAAAAATATTTGAATGTTCATAAAAAATATCAGAAATTTCACAAAAAATGTTTGAAACTTCATAAAAAATATTTGAATGTTCATAAAAAATGTCTGAAACTTCATAAAAAAGTTTTGAAATTAATTTAAAATTAATCTAAATACACTAAAATTTTTTTGATAATTTCAATAATTTTTTCTCCTTTTTTTGATAATCTAACAACTTTATTTCTTCCTACTTTTTCAAATTCTATTATTCCTAATTCGTAAAAATTTTTAAGAATATTCAATGTATGCGAATAAGTTGTTCTTACTTTTTTATATATTTGTGTAATATTTTTTGGAATACCATCAGATAGTACTAAAAGTACTTTTAAAGGTTTATCTTTAAATAATACTTCTGCAAAAGATTTTTTAGCCATTATCCCTTATCGAATATCTCCCCCTTTTTAATATTTCTTTCATTCTTTCTATAACATTATTACCATTAGGATATAACATCTTGTAAATATCTTTAAAAACTCTAAAAAATTCTTCATATATTTCTGGGAAAAGAGATTTTATTGAATAATAAAGTGTTAAAATATCTTCTGCTTTATTTTCAATCGAAACAGAATAATTTGCTAGACCGAAATCTATTAAATAAATCTTACTTTCATAGAAAATCATGTTAGATAGGGTTAAATCATTATGAACTATATTATGTAAATGTAAGCTCGCGACAATCTTTCCTATTTCTTCTGCAAAAAACTTAAAATTTTCTTTATTTAAAACATCTTTTAATTTTTTTCCGTTTATATATTCCATTTTAAACTCGAAATCACTAACTTCTAAAACTTTAGGGACATTAATTCCTAGTCTTCTAACTTCTCTTAAAAACTTAACTTCTTTTTTTGTTCTTTCCTTTCTTAATTTTTCATCTATTTCTCTTAATCTATACTTTTTTTCTATTCTTTTTTTCACAATTGTATTTTCGTCTATCTTTTCTATTATGGCTTCAGCACCTCTATATATAATCATTTTTCTTCATAATCTTCAATTCCTTTTTCAGTTATTTGAAAAACAACTTCTCTTTCAGGTAAATTAGGTGCATCAACTAATCTTGCTATTCTTAAATTTTGTTTTGATTTTCTTAAATAAATTCTATAAAATGAGATATGCGCTAAAACGTGACCACCAACAGGTTGTGTCGGATCACCGAATATAATATCTGGTCTTGCCATTACTTGATTTGTAATATAAACAGCCAAATTAAATGCATCCGCTAATCTTTGTAGCTGATGTAAGTGTTTGTTTAATTTTTGTTGTCTTTCTGCTAATTCCCCCCTTCCTGTATAATCAACTCTAAAATGAGATGTTATAGAATCTACTATTATTAATCCGATGTTTTTTTCTTTAATAATTTCAGCTGCTCTTTCAACTAAAAGTATTTGATGTTCACTGCTATAAGCTCTTGCAACATAAATATTTTTTAAAATTTTATCAGCATCTAATCCTCTATTTTTCGCTATTTCTACTATTCTTTCAGGACTAAATGTACCTTCGCTATCTATAAACAAACAAGCTCTCTCTAATCCGCCTTGTTCTTCTGGTAATTGAACATTAATTGCGAGCTGAAATGCAAGCTGAGTTTTTCCACTACCAAACATTCCAAAAGCTTCTGTTATTGCTTGTGTAGGAATACCACCACCAAGTAGTTCATCTAATGCTTTTGAAGAAGTTGTAATTTTTCTCATTTTCATTCTTCTTTCTAATACTTTATCAGCAGTTTCTAACTTAAAACCTAAAGCTTCTCTTACACTTTCGATAATTTCTTTTGCTTTTTCTTCACCAATATCTAATATTGCAGATAATTCTTTTGGATTACTCATCGCTATAATCATTGGATCGTTAATTTTTAATTCTTCTAATCTTTTCAAAATTTTTGGTCCAATACCTTTAATATCTTTAAGTGAAATTCTTTCTTCCTCCATAATATTTAATTTTCTATAGACTGAATTAATTTTTCAATTTCTTTTTCAATATTAACGTCTTCAACTTCGTTAACAACCAATTCTATAACATTTAAAAATTTGTTTTTTCTAGCTCTTCCTCTTATTAATACGATTTTACCTAGTAATAGATTTTCTAAGAATTCTTTTAAATTTTCAAATTTTTCTAGCTCTTCTGTTTTAATTTCTACAATTTTTTCTGCAACTTCCCTAAATGCTACAGCTCTCAAATTTCCATTAAATGTATTTACTTCAAATCTTAAAAAAAGTGAATTTTTTGGTTCTATTTCACCATGCAAATCACAAAAATATTTTTCCTCTTTTTTACCAACTTTATTTCCACATATTGGACAAGTCTTAAAGAAAAAATTATTTCCGTATATTGCTGAGATAATTCCAACAACTTCATAATGACCTATAGAATCTAATGAAGATTCTAATCTTTGATATTTGTCTTTTGAGTATTTTTCTAATAAAACATCTATGCTAGGTAAATCATCTTTATTATCAAATTCGATATAAGTATTTTTATCAACTATTATATCAATTTCTCCAAAGACATTTTCTTTTGTTCTCGCATTATATATTTTTAAAATATCACCATCTTTAATTTTCATATTCTCTGTTTCTTCAGCAAATTCATTCCAAAAAACTAATCTTGCAATATCTGAGGAATCTCCAACTAAAAATATTTTAACATATCCTTTTGTTCCATCTTTTCTTTCAAATTCTTTTAGGGGTAATGATTTAAAGACTTTAACTCTTACATTTACATTTCTCATTCCACTAACCAATTCGCTTAAAAATGAGAAAGTTTTAATTTCTCTAATGTCAATTCCGTATTCTCTCGCTACTAATATGGCAGCACCTTCTTCGCTTATTAGTCCACCAAATTCATATAGTTTTTCTTTAATTTCATATCTAATTTTTTCTTCACTAAGGTTAAACCTCTCTTTTAAAATTTTTATAATTTCTTCAATTTTACCCATAATTAGCAACTTTTTTGTATATTTTTAAGTATTCATTGCATGTTTTTTTCCAGTCAAATTTTAAAGATAACTTATAAAATTTATTAGCGATATGTTCAAATCTTTTTTTATTTTTCCATAAATTAGTTATTTTTTTTGCAGCATCATCTAAATTCTTACACTCTATAGAAAATTTTTTAACTTCTTTTGGGATTTCTGAAAATTTAAAAGTAATAGGCAAAGTCTTGCATCTAATAGCTTCTAAAATCGGTAAACCAAAACCTTCTATTATCGATGGAAAAATTAAAAAATGAGATTTACTGTAAATTTCTATTAATTTTTCCTCATTAACTTTATCATAGATTTCAATGTTTTTTTCATTAATTTCATCTAAGTTAAAATTTACTTGATATAAAGATTTTAATTTTCCACCAACAATTATTAACTTACATTTTTCTTTTTTACTAATTTTTCTAAATAGTTTTATAGCAATATCAACTCTTTTTCTATAAGACAAGTTTCCAACAAAACAAAGAGTTAATATATGGTTTTTTTCAGTTATTTGTTTGATATTTTCATTAACACCTTCACTAATTACCACAATATTATTTTTTCTATGAAAAACTTTATCAATATACTCTTTTGTTAGTGATGAATTTGCAACAATTATTTTTGCTCTTGTTGCGATTTTCCAAATAATATAAGAGAATAAATGTGTTAATATTCCAACTTTATATTTTAATTTTTTATAATGTGTAATGGGAAACAAGTCGTGAAAAGTAACGACAAGTTTTTTTCTGTAAAAAATTGATGCAATAAATGCTAATTCTGGAGAGGTTGCATGAATTACGTCATATTTTCTCCCTTTTACCAAAGTTATAAAATTTGGATATAAAATACTAAAAATAAAGCCTAAAAAACCCTTATGAAAATGTTTTCTAAATACAGTTTCTAATTCAACAAAATTTTTTAATCTTTTATATATTTCGTATGAATATCTTGCTAATCCTTTTGTTTCTTTTACAGAAAATTCGGGTGTCACCATTAAAACCTTCATTTTAATTTTAGTTTTTTTAATGCGATTTTTATGTCTTCTTTAAAAATAGTATTTCTTTTTGCATGTTTTGCAATTTCGTTTGCAATAGTTAATACTTCACTAACTTTTTCTTGCAAGATTATAGCTAACTCCTTTGCAGCATCATAAGATACTCTTTTTATACCAATATCTTTTGCAAGTTTTTTAAAATAATTTATACTGAAAATTTTTTTCATGAATATATAGTTTTTTGCAGAGATTAATAAATTATGATATCGTTGAAAGATGTACTAGTATATGTTATTTTATCTTCTCTAGCACTTTCAGGCATTTATTTTTCTGCGGATAAAAATATTTCTAACTATTTTTCGCATGGATTACTTTTTAATTTTACAAACCATACAAGAACAGAACCAGCAGCTTATTATAAAATTCTAAATTCAACACATTGTATAGAAAAGATAAGTAATGCTGGTACAGAGATTGAAATAATATCTTCTGTAAATTATTTTAAAATCTTATATAACTCACCAAATATTACATATATTTTTGAATTAAATGATAAAATCTCTCGAAATTATATTCAAGTTAGCGAAAGAGTTTGTGAAAAAATAGAAAGTCCTGAAGGTTCAATACTAAGAGTAAAAAGTAAAAATGGAATGTATGAGTGGAGTATTATTAATGGTTCTATTAGTGAGAATTTAAATGGAATTTATAGAGAATTAATTAGTGATGCTTGGGGGTGCAGAAATTTACTGAATCAAACAAAATACTTAGTAAATAAAACATTAAACGCTTCTTCTTGTTTCAGATAGAGATATAGAGATAATTATTAAACTAAGTAGCTTGCTATATTTATAAATATTTTTACTTTTTTATATTTTCTATGGCACCTAAATATGTAAAGTTCGAAGTACCAGAAGAAATACAAGAAAAAACATTAAGATTAGTAGAGATAGCAAGGTCAACAGGAAAAATTAAAAAGGGGACAAATGAGGTTACAAAAGCAATAGAAAGAGGACAAGCAAAATTAGTTATTATTGCTATGAATGTAGATCCGGAAGAAATAGTAATGCACTTACCATTATTATGTGAAGAAAAAAAAGTTCCATATATATACGTAAAAAACAAAGAAGATTTAGGAAGAGCTGCTGGTATTCAAGTTTCGGCAGCAAGTGCATGTATTATGGATGCTGGTGAGGGAAAAAAATTATTTGACGAAATAATCTCTTGGATAAGAAATAATACTCACCAAAAATAAATTTAAGATATGAAAGAAGTATATCCAGCAGAGGTTATTGAAATTATAGGAAGAGCGAGCTCGAAGGGGGTAACTCAAGTTAAGTGTAAAATACTAGAAGGAAAGGAAAAGGGATCTATAGTAATTAGAAACGTTAGCGGACCAATAAGAGTTGGAGATATAATACTATTAAAGGAAGTTGAAATGGAGTCAGAAGAAAGAATCGAAGAAAGATGAAATGCAATTTCTGTAACTCAGAAATAAAACTCGGAACTGGAAAAATGTATGTTACTTCCTCTGGAAAAATTTATCTTTTTTGTTCTTCAAAGTGTGAAAAATATTTTTTAATGAATAGATCATTAAAAGTTCATAAATGGTTGAAGAATGAAATTAAAAATAGAAATAAGTGAAAAAGATTTGGAAAAAATTATTGATATTTTAAACTTCGTAGGAAGGAAAACAATAGATGAGATTATTTTAGAACTTCTAAATAATGAGATTTATACCTCAGATATATTATTTTTGCTTTTACAAAAACTATCTAGGGACGAAAAAATAATTTCAAATGCTAACGAAATTCAAAAAAACGAATTGTTTTCTGAAGAATATAAAAGAGAATTAATTGAGTATGCTAAAAATAAGTTGAACAAACTTACAAAGAAAATATTCTTAACATCTTTAGAGATTTCAAAATTTTTTCAGTGTCAAAGAAGATTCTTTTTAGAAAAAGTCGTTCATTCTAAACAAAAGAAAGAACAAAAAAGTTATGAGGGTGAAGTTTTTCACAAATCTATTAGCGAATTCATAAAGAATTATAATAAGTATTCTTATAATTTAGATATTTTAACTTCTTTAGTAAGTGAAAACATTCTAGAAAAATATAGAGGAAAGGTTAGAATTAGTAATGATGATGTTAGAAAAATGTTGTTTTCTATCGATAGTTTAATAAAGAGGCTAAATCTTAAATATATAGTTTCGGAACCTCTATTAGTTTCTATTAAATACGGAATTATTGGTACCCCAGATATTATTGCGATTACTCAAGACAATGAGATACTACCAATTGAAATTAAAACAAATGTTAAAAGAATTAAAAGGGGTTTAAAAGTTCAGCTTGCTGGAGAAGCTTTTGTTGTTGAGGCATATTTTAGAAAAGAAATAAGAGAGGTTATGTTACTAAGTTTAAATAATAGAAGAATTTTTAAAGTTAAAATTACTGACGATGACAGAAAATTAATTTTGAATTTATTAAGATCTATCAAAAAAAGTTTATTTCTAAGAAAAATTCCTCCTACAAGTAGCTTACCAAATTTTAGAAGAGTTGTTTGTCCATATTGTCATGTTAAGGAAGTTTGTGATTTTATAGAAGAAATAGGAAAAACAATAAAAACAGAAATGTTTAAGAAGAATCAATAATTTTTTATTCTTTATATTTTCTAAAGAAAATTTCTTTGTTAATAATATTTCCTTCTCCTATGTGGTTTTTAATAGATGCTGATAAATCTACTAACTTTATAATCAGAGAAAACATCAGCATATATTTTATCTATTGGAATCCAAAAATGATGTATGAAAATATTGCGGGGGGTGGGATTTGAACCCACGAAGGCACTAAGCCATCGGGGCCTAAACCCGACGCCATTGTCCAGGCTAGGCGACCCCCGCATAATTATTTAAAAATTTTTTATGATAAGTTTATGGATATTAGTGAATTAATAGGTATAGGTTTAATAATTTTGATAGCTATTCTTATATTTTTGGATAGAAAAAACATTGAGGTACAAAATAAAATAATATTTTTAAGAAGAACAAAAAAATTAAATGACATAGTAGAAAAAGTCGCTTTAAGATATTCTAAAATTTTAAATATTCTAGGTTTGGTGGCAATATTTTCTGTTTTCGTTTCTTTTTCTATTTTTCTCTATGCTGTTTTTTATCAATTAACAACACCAATTAACGTTGCACCAGTTCAGGTAGTATTACCGTCATTACCAGGTTTATGTTCATCTTCTTTTATTTTATGTGTTCCAGCATATTTCTGGTTTTTGATTATTCCTATTATTGCAATTTCTCATGAATTAGCACATGCATTATTAGCATCGAGTAATAGAATAAAAGTAAAATCGATGGGATATGCCTTTTTATTAGTTTTACCTGCATTTTTTGTTGAATTAGACGAAAAAAAATTGAAAAAAGCTGATTTAAAAACGAAATTGAAAATATATTCTGCGGGATCTTTTGGAAATTTTTTGGTTGCTTTATTTGCATATCTTATTTTACTTTTAATTAACTTTATAATAGTTTCTAATTTTGGAGGTGTAAAATACGAGATTATAGAGAATTCTCCAGCATTTTATTCAAACTTAACAGGAATAATACTAAAGATTAATGATATTGAAATAAATGACATAAGCGATTTAATTCGTATTTCAAAAACATTTAGTCCAAACCAAACTATAACTATTCATACAACAACAGGAATCTATAACATTACATTAGATGAAAACGCAAAGATAGGAATAAAAAACATTCAAAATGCATATTATCCAAAAAATTTATTTGCTGAAAGAGTTTTATCAGGAGCAATTCAATTTTTTATAGTTTTTAAAGAGTTTCTTTTCTGGTTATTTTTGCTAAATATAGGTATAGGCATGTTTAATCTACTTCCGATTAAACCTTTAGATGGTGGACTATTCTTCGAAGAACTACTAAAAAACAGATTTAAAAAAAGAGGAGAAATGATTTTTAACTTTTTATCCTTCTTTACCATCTTTTTGATAGTAATTCTAATTATTAAGTTTATTTTGAAATTTTAGTTAAGAAGCAGCAAGCTTTTCTTTTCTTTCTATTTTTATTATTTCAAAAAATAATGGGATTGCAATTTTTCTAATTTCTTTTTCTAATTTTTTTAAAATAGTATTTTTAATAATCATATTATTAATTAGCTCTTTTATAGTTAATTCTGAGACAATCTTGTTTAAATTCTCTTCAATAATTTTTCTTATGGCTTTTTCTTGTTTTCCTCTTATCCTTTTAAATGTTAAAACGAATTTAAATCTAAATGGTATTTTATCTTTTGTTATTGCGTTTACATAAACTCTTATAACTTTTACTCCAGGAAATATTGCACTATATATTCTTTCTCTTAGAGTTTCTACACCATCAAATTTTGAATAAGCAATTCCGTTTTCTACCTTAAAAATTCTAAACCAAATCTTATATTGAAATTTGTTTGTGTCTATTAATTCAGATAAGTTTAAGCAAAATCTTCTGTTAACTAAAAAAGAATAGTTACTACAAAAAGTATCTGATATTTCTTTATTTTCAAATTCTTCGCTTGCAAGTAACTTTACTCTAAAGAGCTGTTTTTTCTCTTTCATATTACTTCAAATATTTTTGTACAATAATTTTTGCAGTTTCTGGATAATATTTCCAATCTTTTGGCAATTTTCCAACTCTTTTATAATATTTTTCTAACCTTCTTATTTTCGATTCAATTAGTATTAATCCCCTTTGAGAACTCTTATCCTTTTTATGAATTGAGAGATGTTCTCGAAGTCTTACTGCTCTTCTCATTAAATTTAACAAATCTTCTGGTATTTCTAATCTTATATCATTTTTTTCTAAAATTTGAAGAATGCTTTTACCAGTAATTTCTTTTACATTTGGAATTCCATAAGAATCTCTAAGAATCAGACCAATCATTGAAGGCATATATCCTTCTCTAGCTAATTTTACGACCAATTTTTCTACTTCCTCTTTAGAGTATTTGGGTTTGAATTTCATAATATTTCATTAAAAAAATATTTATTTTCTTTTAAACTCCTTTAGGAAAATAACAATCATTAACGCAAAAATAGAAAAGAATAAAAGTATAGAACCAAGAGATGTTAACCAAAAAGCGATTGTTTTGTTATTTAATGAAATTAAAATACCAATTATAATAATTATTGTAAATATTAAAATTGATCTAATAGCAAGATTTTCAATTTTTTCTAATTTGTTTGTTTTTGACTTCATTATTAAAAATATTTATTTAATCTTTTATTTAATAATAATTATGTCAAAAAAGAAGAAAAAATGAAGAGCAATTCTAATAGTAAAGTAATGTATGAAAGGTTCTAGTAAAGTACTAAGCTAGATCTACTTTCTCTTTACTTTTATTTTTTGAAAAATTAAGGCTTGAAAACATCTTAAAATTTTAGAGATTAAACGCCCCGGCCGGGATTCGAACCCGGGTCTGCGGCGTTCTGCGTGTGTTCTACGTGAGTTGACAGGCCGCCATCCTAGACCACTAGACGACCGGGGCAACAGCTAGACATTATAATATAAAATCATGGTATTAAAAATATTTTAGTTTATGAGAGGTTTATATGTTCTAATTATAAAGGTGAAAAACAACTTCAAGACTAAAGTTGGAAGTTTGGGGGAAATCGAATTCAAAAAAGGCTATTATTGCTATGTTGGTAGTGCGAACGGAAAAAATTTAGAAATAGACGATAGAATAAGAAGATATTTTATTTTAAATAAAACGAAAGAAGGAAAACTAAGATGGCATATAGATTATTTATTAGTAAGACCTGAAGTAGAAATAGTTGATGTTATAAAGTTTAAAAATGGCGACGAATGTAAACTCTCAGAAAAGATAAGTAAATTATGTTTAGAATCTATTCCAGAATTCGGTTGTAGTGATTGTAATTGTGAAAGTCATTTGTTCTTTCATTATCAAAATCCAAAAAAGAAAATAATTAATTTCTTTTTCTAATTTTTTGATTTTTATATGAATAGAGTGGGTGGCGACGCACTTCCTTTCCCACAGCATGCGCTGCAGTACTCGGAAGTACGCTGGCTGGTTTCACTTCCGTGTTCGGTATGGGTACGGGTGGTTCCCAGCCGCTTTGGTCGCCACCCACAAATAATTTTTAGTTAAAAAATAAATATTTATGTTCGGTTTTTTAGCAAAAAAAATAGAAAACATAGCTAAGAAAATATATTCTTCTAAATTAGATGAAAAAACTATAAATGAAATATTAGATGAGTTCAAAATAACTCTAATTGAAAGTGATGTTGACTTAAGTATTGTTAACAAAATTTTATTAGATATAAAAAAAGAAATAAAAAAATCTGAAATACCTGCTGGTTTAACGTATAGAGAATTTTTAATAAAAATTTTATATGATAAATTAGTTGAAATTTTAGGTAAAGAAAAATCGAGTTTAATTGGGAAGAAAAGAATAATGCTAGTCGGTTTATATGGTAGCGGAAAAACAACAACAGCAGCTAAATTAGCTTATTATTTTCAAAAAAGAGGTTTGAAACCACTTTTAGTTTCACTAGATTTTCATAGACCAGCAGCCATTGATCAATTAAAACAATTAGCAGAAAATATTCATGTAGATTTTTTTGTTGATAAAGATCAATACGAAACAGCAAAAAAGAGCTTAGAATTTAAAAAATATGATATTATAATCTATGACACAGCTGGTAGGGATGTTCTAAATAAAGAATTAGCAAATGAAATAAAACAACTAGCTGAAATTATTAAGCCAGAGGAAATTTTATTAGTAATACCTGCAGAAATAGGAAAAATAGCAAAAAAACAAGCAGAAGAATTTCATAAATTAGTTGGAATTACAGGAGTAATAGTTACTAAAGTAGATAGCACAGCAAAGGCAGGTGGAGCATTAAATGCATGTAGCGTAACAAATGCTAAAGTTAAATTTATAACTTTTGGTGAAAAAATAAATGCAATAGAGGAATATGATCCTAAATCATTTGTTTCAAGAATGCTTGGTTTGGGCGATTTAAATTCTTTACTTCAAAAAATTAAAAATGAAATAAAAGATAAAGATAAAATAGAAATAGAAGAATTTAATTTTGAAGAATTTCTTAAACAAATTCAAACAATTCAAAATTTAGGTTCTTTTGCATCTATAGCAAAACATATACCATTTCTTGGCATCTCTATACCTGAAGAAATCTTCGAAATTCAAGAAGAAAAAATGAGAAAATGGAGGCATATAATTTATAGTATGACTATAGAAGAAAGAAGAAACCCAGAAATAATAAATGAAAGCAGAATAAAAAGAATTGCTAGAGGTAGTGGAACAAGTGAGCAAGAAGTTAGAGAGTTAATATCGACATTTAAAAAAATGCAAAAATTGATTAAAAATTATGGAAAGTTAATGCAAAATAAACAATTTGCAAATATTTTAAGAAGATTCGGAATTAAATTCTAAAAATTTTTTTATAAATTTTTCCTTTTCAAATTTTTCTAAATCGTTTTCGTTTTGTCCAACTCCTAAATATGCAATTGGAACTTTAAATTCATATAGTATAGATAAAATATTTCCACCCTTTTCATTAACATCTATTTTCGTAAATATAACATAATCTATTTTCGCAATTTTATTAAAAAAATCAAATTGATTTACTATATCGTTTCCTGTTAATGAATCTAATACTAAGATTTTAATATCTGGATTATTTACTCTTACAATTTTTGAAAGTTCGTCCATTAAATTTTTATTAGTATGACTTCTACCTGCTGTATCTGCAAGAAGTATATCAAAATTATTTTTTATGGCATATTGTTTTGCTTCATAAATTACTGCTGCCGGATCTACTCCATAAGATTTTTTAAAAACTTCTATATTTAATCTTTTACCCCATTCTTCTAATTGCTCTATAGCTGCAGATCTAAATGTATCTGCAGCTACCATTAAAACCCTATATTTTTTAGATAATCTTTTTGCGATCTTAGCAATTGTTGTTGTCTTTCCGCTACCATTAAATCCAAAAAATAGAATTAATATGGGCTTCTTTTCGATTTCCTCTAAACTTTTCTCAAAATCTTTTAATTCTCCATAGCTTAAAATTTCTTCTAAACTTTTCTCAATAAGTTTAAGAATTTCTTTTTTAACATTTTTTCTTTCAATTTTTTTTCCTATTAAATTTTTTCTAATATCATTTATAATCTTTTGAGTTACAGAATAGTTACAATCGCTTTCTATTAAATTAATTTCTAATTCTTCTAAAAAATCTTTTATATCTTCATCTTTAATTTCAATATATTTTATTTTTTCCTCTATTTTTTTTACTTTTTCTTCAACTTTTTTAGAAAATTTGTTTACAAATTCTTCTATCTTTTTCTTAAAAAAAGAAAACATAAAGAATTAAATGCTTTTAGAATATTCTCTCCAAGCAACTTCGATAATGGGTTTAATTAAATTTTTAGTAACAACTTCGCTTTTTGTCCATAATGCTAGTGCTTGATTTGGTGGTATGTTTTTTAAATCTGTTAAGCTCATTATTACATTTTCATCATCAACAATAATTATATTTCCCTCTATTGGCAACTTTTCTTTTTCGATAGTTTTTACTTCTCCAAAAACTTTTAATACATTTAATGTTTCGAATTCTTTAGTATCTGTAACCAAAAATCTTAGGTCAACATTCTTTTCTTTGACTTTAACTAATAAATCAGCAAATCTTTCATACAATTCTTTTATTACTTCACTACCAGCAACTATTTCTATAG
Source organism: Candidatus Aenigmatarchaeota archaeon (assembly GCA_018920305.1). GTDB lineage: Archaea > Aenigmatarchaeota > Aenigmatarchaeia > CG10238-14 > SpSt-28 > JAHLMO01. Next base: position 93,076 of record JAHLMO010000001.1, on the reverse strand, counting down.
ATTTTTTAGCAGTTTTTAAAGAATTTTCTATTTCATCAAAAAAAGATTTTAAACCTCTCAAAGTTCCTGTTAATTCTTCTGGTGAGATTGTTTTTATTCTTTCAGAAAACACTTTCTTTAATTCTTTAATTATTTCGCTATTTTTTAATTCATCTATTCTTCTTTGTATTTCTCTTATCTTTTCTTCATATCTTTTTTTATATCTTTCTAATGCTTCTTCTGGATCTATTGCTATAAACCTAACAGGTCTTGTTTGTTGTATAATTACGAATCCTTTATCTGCTAAACTCTCTAATGTATCATAGGTTCTTGATCTTGGTACTTGAGTTAATTCTGCTAATTCTCCTGCTGTTGCGTTTCCTTTTAATAAAAGTGCTAAATACAACTTTCTCTCATATAGATTTAAACCTATTGTTTTTAAAGCATCTAAAACTTTCTGCTCTGCTATCATACGAAATATAACGCAATAAAAAATTTATTCTTTTTTCTTAATCCCTTCTAATAGACTCAATATATAGTTTTGAAGATTTTGGATATACATATTTATTTCTTTTATTTCTTCTTCTATCTTTTTTATCTTTTTCTCTAGTAGTTCTTTTGCTTTATCTATTTCCATTTCAATGTAAATATTAGAGCCGATGCCAACTATAATCAAATTTTTATCAATTATATTACTTTTTACGAATACGTCATTTCCTAATGGTAGAAACACATTTTCTTCTTTTATAGCCTCTAAACTATCTAAACTAGATTTTATGTTTCTGTAATAACTTAATAAACTTTCTCTATACACGATCAACTTGTTTATTTCTTCTTTAGCAACCTGTAAATTTAGAATAATTTTTTCTTCCATAATATTTTACAAAAAGAATTAAATATGGAGTTAGTAGAAATATTAAAAAAATTTAGAATTGAAGAAATCTTATATTTTGAAGAAAATTACGATAGACAATTTTTAGCTCTAAAAAATCTATATAAAAATCTTAATAATAGGGAAATGTTTATAAAATTATCTATACTTAATGCAGTAAATTCTTTTAAATTAAAAATGAGGGGCGAAGAATATTGGGAAAAATTTTCTGAGTTTTTTTCAGTTAAGAAGAGCTATGAATATTTTTTAGAATTCTTAAAAAGTTATAATAATATATTTCTTTCAATTAAATTAAGAAGGTTTAAAAAAGTTAAAAAATTCTTAGACAAAGAGATCAAAAGCGAAAATGATATAGAAAAGCTGTTAAATTTGAAACGCTTTGTTGAAAATCTCTCAAAAACATTAAATCAAAAACAAACAGATAAAACCATTGTTTTTTCTGCAAAAATTTTGGGATATACATTGAGAATAATAGGATATAAGATAATTTTCCCTTTTGATATTCAAATTCCAATAGACTATAGAATAGGCAAGATTTCTAAAAGTATGGAGTTTTGGAAAAAATTATCAGAAAAATGTAAGATACCACCATTACATATAGATTCATTAATTTGGATAAGCTATAATTTAGATATTGAGAAAATAAAAGAGGGAAATCTAAAATCAAAAATTATCTTATTAAAATCTTATTTATCTAAGTATCTTTGAATTTTCGGTAATATTGTTATATTTTCTCTTTATAAAATCCGAATAATAGAGGTTAATAAATTTATTTTAAGGTTTTCGTTTTCTTTATTGTCAACTTATTAATGTATATACATTAAAATATATATATTTTTTCTTTGGTATATAACTATAATAATAGCAACAACCTTTGATATTTTTTATGGAGTTAAATGAAGGAATTGAAAGTAAACAAATAGAGTATGATAGTGAAAATGCTAAGAGAATATTAAGATTATTAGAAAAAAATCCTAGAGGAATGACTATAACGGAAATTTCTAATTCTTTAAACCTTAACAGACATACTGTAACAAAAATTTTAGAAAGATTATTAATAGAAAAAAGAGTCGATTTTGATGAGAGGGGACCAGCAAAAGTATTTTATTTTGTTGGAAAATCACAATTTATAGGAAAAATTGAGCAAGGAAAAGATAACATTCTTTGGATTGATCTATTTAAGCCTGTATATGAAGGAGAAGAAGAATTTGTTAGAATAAATCAAACAAAAAAAGATACTTTAATAAGAAGCAAAAATAAGTATAGATCTATAGGTTCTGTGGCGATTAAAAAGAGTAAAATTAAAGAATTAATATCTATATTAGAAAAATTAATCTAATTTATAATTCGTTAATTTAGTCGAGTCTATAAAGTTTAAAATTTTACTAATTTCCTTATACTTTTCTTCGACATCTCTTAATATTTTTCTTAGATTGTTTTTTCTCAGTATACATATTTCTAATATCCCATTATAATCTATATAATAAGCATGGAATTCTTTTAAACTCTTTATAGAGTTTCTTTCTATAGAATATTTAAAAAATTCTGGAGTTTCAATAATAAAACTTCTATCCTTTCCATTATTCCATAACATTACGTAGAAAGAAATGATAACTTTTCCTCTAGGAGAAAGTGTCAGATATAAACCTTCTAATAATTTCTTTATATTCATAGGAATCCAATTAATAACATTAAGGAGTATTGCAAAATCAGTTGAGTTGTTACGAAGATATTTTTCTATATTGAATATATAATCTTCTATCAAATTAACTCTTTTCTTTACATATTCTAAAGACTCTCTTAACTCTTCTACTCTGCTTTTGTTTGGTTCAAAAACTTTAATTTCGATGTTCTTATATTCTTTAATAAGAAATTTAATATTTTCGATTTCTTCGTTAGAAGGACCAGCAACTACAATAGAAACTTTTTTTCTCTCTTCAAAAAGTTTAGGTAATAACTTTTGATAAACATCTCTATAAATTTCGCGTCTCTGTCTTAATTTTTTACTTTCTTTCCAACCTAACCTTTTATTTTGTGTAAAGGAATCAGAATAGTGTATATCGTACATAAAATACTTATATTCTAAAAGAATTTGGAATCTTGTATTTGACAAAAATCTAAAATTTTCCGATAAATTTTTAAAATTTGTTTCATGGAAGAGTTTTTATATTTCTTTTAAAAACATCTGCATAATAGATTTATGAATATGAAGTTTCAAAGATTGTTAATGTCTCTAAAATCTTATGAAAATAAGATTTATATAGCTAGAAACTTAGAAAAAACATTTGGTGCGCTATTTCTCTTAATAATTCGAATTGGTAGAAAACAATACAATGACTTATCCTAAGGAAATTTTAAGTTATAAACACGAATACATAAGATTTTTCATTAAAAGATTTCCATTCGATGTTTTTAGCATTTTAATGAGACCTCATTTAGAAAGAAAAAGATATAATTATATTTTAAAAGAAATGAGTGAAGTTGTTGGTGTATTTAATGTTTTGAAAAATCTAATTAATAAGAATAAAACGGATAAATTCGTCTTATATGAGTTAATGAGTGGAGATGCATTATTTTCTCATTTTGTAGCAAAAAATTTTCCAAATTCGAAAGTAGTAGCTATCGATTTAAAGTTCAGTGAAGAATATAAATCTAATAATAAAAGCAAATTTTTTGATAACATCTTTTTTATAGAAAAAAATATTTTAGAAATTAAAGATTTAGAGAAGGCAGATTTTATTGTTTCAATTCATGCTTGTAATAATTTAAGCGAGATTGTTATAGATAAAGCATCTGAGTTTAGTAACTTTTTTATATTAGTTCCTTGCTGCATAGGAAGCGAAAACTATGAAAAATGGAAAAGAAATAATGAAATTGCAAATAAATTCTTTAATGCCATAAATAACGAATACTATAAGTGGTGTTTTTATTTGGCAGAATACGCTAAATCAAAAAACTTCCATATAAACTTAAAAGTTGATAATAAAATGTTAACTGAAAGGAATTTAATAATATTTGGTAAAAAGATATAGCATTGGGACTAAAATATATTTATGAAAGTAAAACCAAAAGTTGTTGTGAACGGTATAGGAACGATAGGAAAAAGAGTTGCGCATGCAATAAAGTTGCAAGATGATATAGATCTAGTAGCAATATCGAGTAAAGTTCCAAACAATGTAATAAAAACTGTTTTAGAACCTAATGGTTTTCTTTATGGTACAGATTTATATGCTAGCGATTTAGAAGCATATAATGAATTTAAAAAAGCAGGAATGTGGGTTAATGGAACTCTAGAAGATTTGCTAAGAAATGGTGCAGTAGATGTTATAATTGATTGCACTCCAGAAGGAATTGGTGCTCAAAATAAAAAGAATTTGTATGAAAAATATGGAGTAAAAGTAATATTTCAAGGTGGAGAAAAAGCAGATGTTGCAGAAACGACATTCAATTCTTTTGTAAATTATGAAGAAGCATTCGATAAAACTTATGTTAGAGTTCCTAGTTGCAATACTACAAGTTTAATAAGAACTTTATATACATTAGATCAAAAATTTGGAGTAGAATATGTTTTTGTTGCTTTAGCGAGAAGAGCTAACGATCCTCACGAATATAAAAAAGGACCAATCGATGCTATAGAATATGATTTACATGTACCATCTCATCATTCTATAGATGTTAAAACAGTATTAAAACATTTAAATATTTTTTCATTAGCGGTTAAAGTTCCAACTACAAAAATGCATGTACATATGCTAGATGTAACATTAAAAAGAAATGTTAGCTATGAAGAGATTATTGACGCTTTTGAAAAACAAACTAGAATAATTTTTTTGGAAGGAAAAGAATATCCTGCTACAAGTGTTATAATCGAAAAGTTTAGAGATTATTTAAGACCTAGAAATGATATTTGGGAAGTTATAGTACTAAAAGACTTAGTACATGTTGAAAATAATAAGGTAAGATATATTCAAGCAGTTCATCAAGAAGCTGTTGTCATTCCAGAAAACATAGATGCAATAAGGGCAATTACAGGAATAGAAAAAGATAAGTGGAAATCAATAGAAAAAACAAATAAAAGTTTAGGAATTTTGAAATAGCCTCTTTTTCTTAATTTTCTATATTTTTAAATTTAAATTTTATGAAAGAATTCTTTACTTTAGACGATTTTAATTTAGAAGATAAATATGTTGCTGTAAGAATTGATCTAAATTCCGATGTCATAAATAACAAAGTTATACCAAATGAAAGATTTGAAAGACATTCTAGAACAATTAAAGAACTCATTGAAAAGAATGCAAAAGTAATTTTATTAGCACATCAATCTAGAAAAGGAGAACCAGATTTTATCTCTTTAGAGCAACACGCAAAAATTCTTTCAAATATTCTTAAAGAATATTTGAAAGATGATAGATTTGAAATAAAATTTGTTAATGATATAATAGGAGAAAAAGCTGAAAACGAAATAAAAAAATTAAAAAGTGGAGAAGTATTATTATTAGATAATGTAAGATTTTTAGAAGATGAAGATATTGAAAAAAGTTTTGAAGAACATAGAGAATCTTCTTTAGTAAGATTCTTATCAAAATTTATAGATTATTTTGTTTTAGATTCTTTTTCTGTTGCTCATAGATCTCATGCAAGTATTGTTGGATTCGCTGAAATAGTTCCAAATATTATTGGAAGAGTAATGCAAGAAGAAATAGAAAGTATAAATAAGGTATTAACACCTTTAGGAATTAATGCTTGGTTGCTTGGTGGAGCGAAAATAGATGATATAATTCCTATTTTAGATCATATGTTCAAAAACAGACCAGAAAGTATAGAAAAAGTTCTTTGTGGCGGATTGTTAGCTAACATATTTCTATTAGCGAAGGGTTATGAGATAGGTAATAGAAGTAAAGAAATTTTAGAAAAGAAAGGATTAATAAAGCTAATCGATAAAGCAAAAGAACTTTATCATAAATATTATAAAGAAATAGAATTACCCGACGATGTTGCAATAGAATATAATGGAGAAAGAAAAGAAATTAGTATTGAAAACATTCCTAAAGATGCACTAATTTTAGATATAGGTTCAGAAACAATAGAAAAATATAAAAGTATATTGAAACATTGTAGGAGTGTAATAATAAAAGGTCCTATGGGAATGTTTGAAAAGCAAGGATTTGAAAAGGGAACTAAGGAATTGTTTGAATATATTGCAAATTTAGATGATATAATTTCTTTAGTCGGTGGTGGAGATTCTTCTATAGCTATAGATATATTAAAAATTCCTAAAAAATTTACCTATATTAGTATTGGTGGTGGAGCTCTTTTAAATTATTTAAGTGGTAAAAAAATGCCAGGAATAGAAGCTTTAAAAACTAGCTATATAAAATTTTTAAATTTGAAAAAATAAAAAATAAAAAAAGAGTGAATGTATGTTGCTTATTTTTAGATTGTTTAGATTATTGGGATTGCTCTTCCTTTTTCTTTTTTCTTGGCATGATTCAATCTTTAGAAATAAACAATTTAAACATTTAATGTATATACATTAATATCTATAAATTGGTTTGGCAAATCCAAACATTTTATTGCCTTTTTTGATACTTATTATTAATACTAGATTTTTGCCTCTCTTAATTCTACTTACTATTGCTTCATATTCCATGTTTTATATACTATTTTGAGGTAAGGTTCTAAAGATCTCTTTTCAAAAGATAGTCTTATAAAGGATCTCTTTTCTAAGCTTAAAAAACAATCTTTGCAAAATACTCTTTCTCTTCCAAAACCATCAATGAAATCTATGAGCCTTTTTGATCCACATCTAATACATCTCATTAACTAAAGATGTAATAGTCTACTATATTTCTTAATACCCTATATTGCGCGCAATAAAAAAATAAAAAAAATAACTAAAAGCCGAATAAAGCAGCTAATCCTGCAACTGCTTGTTCTTCAGCGGCTTTTGAATCTTCTTTCTTTTTCTCTTCAGCCTTAGTTTCTGTAGTGGTTTGTGTAGTTGTTTGAACTTGAACTGGTATAGAAGCTGAGGATGCAGATTTTATAACATCATCTATATTAATATCTTTTAAACTTTCTACTAAACTTTTTAATCTTGCCTCATCTATTGATACTCCAGCTGCAGTTAGTACATTTCTTAAATTTTCTTCTGTTATTTCTTTTTTTGCTGAATGTAATAGCAGAGCTGCATATATGTATTCCATAATTTATTTAACGAAAAATATTTAAACATTAAATTTTTGTGAGAGGAGTTTAGCACATATGTATGCTTCTTTTATTAGTTCTTCAACTACATCTTTTTCGAAAAACTGAACTTTCTTTCCTAGCGTAATAGCGCTAAGTCTACCTTTTATTAGAAATTCGTTTATATTGTACTTAGTATAATATCCTATTCTTTTTGTTAATTCGTTAGCAATTAAAAAACAATTTAAAATACTTTTACTATAATATTCTTCATCTAAATCTAAAACTTCTTTTGTATAGATTATTTTTCCATCGTATATTGCAACAACATTTAATCTTATCTTTATTGGTTTAATTCCAAGTTTTTGTAGTATAGTAGCTATTTGTGCATTTATTTTTTCTCCCTTAGAAACCAATTTCTTTTCTTTCTTTATCGCTATTTTTCCAGCTTCTACACCTACTTCGAATTTTAATCTTTGAAATTCGGCAATCGAAGGACCCGCTGGAATTGATGTTACCATAGGCTTAATTATAATATCTTCCTCTGCATAGTCTCCTTCTTTTGCATATCTATATGAAACTAGTTTTCTAATTTCTTTATATATTTCAAAAGGATTTCTGTTCGAAAATAAAATTCCTACTTGATTTGGTAAATATTTTATTAGTTCTGTTTTTCCTATTCTTTCTAATGCCTTAATTATTAAAGATTTTTTAAAAAACTTTATATTTACTTCTTTGAGCTTCTTCTTCATTTCTCTATACTCTCTTGTAGGTAATTTATAAAAATCTATAAATCCTATAGTAGAATAATTCTTAAATATTTCGCAAATTTCATCGATGATTTTTGCCTTTTGTTCTCTAGTTAACATAATTTATAATTTATATAACTCTAATAGGTTTACTCATAGTAAGTTTTACGTATATCTTTTTTATATTTTTTTCTCCGTTTGGCAAGACAGAAACTATTTGATTTATTACATTCTTTGCATTTTCAAACAACTCCTCTAATTTCATATCTTCCTTTCCTATTTTTACTTGAATTTGATTTTGTTTTAAATTTATTTTTCTACTTTTTTTTAGTTTTTCAATATTTTCGTTTAATTTTTTTTCATCGGTAATTGGTATCGGCATTTTTCCTAGAGGTGCTAAAAATTTACCTAGCAATTTACCTATTACTGGAATTAGTTTTGTTTCTGCTAATGAAAAATCGAAACTTCTAGCAAGTTTTTTTGCTAATCTCTTGTTTTGAGAAGTGGTTTCAATTTCTTTTAGTGAAATACTTTCCGTATTTATATCACTTCTTTTTATTTCATTAAAAACAACAACTTTCGAATCATTAAAGTATGGTAATGTTATTAATGAGATGCTATTTTTTAATTCTTTAACGTCAACATCTTTTAAAACAATAATTAATTCTAAGCTTTGCTTAAATCTTCTTTTTTTCCCAGTTTTTAATGCTTCTTCAATTTTATTTTTTAATAGATCGTAGTCCATAAATACCATTAATTAAATTATAAATTGTTATTCTTCAAACATTTCAATCTTCCTTTCTTCTTCTTTTTTAATTAAACTTTTTTCTAAAGAATATGCAAAAATGCCAAATAAAGAATATGTAGATAAATTTGGAAGTAAATTATATAATTCTTGAAAGAATATTAAATATAAATGGAGTAATAAACCTAATCCATATACAAACCAAAAGACTTTCATTGATTAAGAAACTTATTTATTATTTCATCGTATTTTCCCTCATCTAATTCTTTTATTACTTCTTTTGGATCTTTTCCATCGATAGTTAGGTGTAGAGATTTACATGTTCCTACAACTTGTTTAATTTTCGCTTTTATCGAATTTCCTTCTAATTCATTTTCTTTTATTTTTGTAACTTTAAGAACTTTTTCAAAACTAATATTTCCTACATATTTTTTTCCTTTTTCGGCTTCTTCTTTTGTTATTTTTGCAACTTCTATGCCAGCTTCTTTTTTTAACAAACTCGCAGTAGGCGGTAATCCTATTTCTATTTCATACTTCTTTGTTTGTTTATCTATTATAATTTTTACTGGAACTTCCATTCCAGCAAAATCTTTGGTTAATTGGTTAATTTTCGAAAATATTTCTCCAACATTTAATTTATGTGCAGATAATTTCGGAGCTGTGGTTGGACCAGGAGATGCTTTACCTCCTTCTACTAAAAATTCTATTATTTCTTTATCTTCGTTCATAATTATTGATTTTTCTTTTCAATTAATTTTACCAATTCTATATTAATAGTTACTGGTAAACTTACTGTAACATCAAGTAACTCTATTGTAACTTCTTTTTTTATTTCATCAATCTTTATAACTCTGCCCTTTAAACCTTTGAAGGGCCCGCCTATTACTTCTACGATATCATTAATTTCTATTTTTATTCTTTCTTCTTCTTCTATCACTATATACTTTTTTAATTCATCCAAACTTATAGTGGTTTGTAAAACTCTTCTTACATGTGGAAGTTCTCTTATAATTTTCATTACATCATCTTCTTCACCTTCAATAAATACATATCCTTTTAATTCCTCTATCTTAAAAACTGAATATATTTGTAAATTTTCTGCAATAGCCTTATTTCCTATCATTTCGACTAAAGTTTCTTCTTTTCCACCGATGGTTCTAATGACATATATTGGCATAATATAATCCTTAAGAAATAAATAATAATCCAAAAACGTAAAAAATAAAACCAATAATTCCGATAAAAATCGTTAAAAAGAAAATAAACTCTATGATTTTTTTTATTTCGCTATATTTGGGTTTTTTCGCAATTTTAATGATATAAATAATTTTTTTAAAAAATTCAATAATCTTTTTAATCATAGCTTATTATACAAATTCTATTCCTAAGTCTTTTTCTATAGGTTTTTTATATTTCTTTTTCTCTTTTTCTTCTTTTGTTGGTCCCAAAATAAATGGAGAAGAAACACCAGTTACTATTATCATTGTTCTAATAGTTTCTGCTAAATTTTTATCAATTTGAACACCCCAAAGCAATTTTGCATTTTCATCTAATTTGCCTCTAATAACTTCTAGTATTTGATTAACTTCTTTTAGAGTTATATCTGGTCCACTAAAAATCGATACTAAAGCACCCTTTGCATTTGAAATATCGACACTTAATAACGGATTATTTATTGCTCTTTGAACACTTTCTACAGCTCTATTTTCACTATCACTTTCTCCCATACCTATTAATGCTAATCCACCATCTTTCATTATAGCTTTTATATCTGCAAAGTCTCTATTAACTAATCCAGGCTTTGTAATCATTTCTGTTATACCTTTAACGGCATTTACTAATAATTCGTCTGCAATTTTAAAGGCAGTCGAAATTGAAACATCTGGATATAATTCTAATAATTTATCGTTAGGAATTAAGATTAAGGTATCAACAGTCTCTTTTAATAAATCAACTGCCCACATTGCATTATCCCATCTTTGTTTTCCTTCCATTTTAAATGGTAATGTAAATATTCCTATGACTAAAGCATCCATCTTTTTAGCTATTTCAGCAACTATAGGAGCACTTCCACTTCCAGTACCACCACCTAAACCACCGGTAATAAATACCATATCTGCGCCTTTTAATGCTGCTTTAATTTCTTCTTTACTTTCTTTTGCTGCTTCCATTCCAACTCTAGGATCTGCACCGGCACCTAGACCGCCAGTAAGTTCTTTACCGATAAGAATTTTTATATCGGCATCTGTATACAATAAATCCATTGCATCAGTATTTATTGCTATTGTTTGCGCACCAACAATACCGACTTGCATTAGCCTAGAAATAGTATTATTTCCAGCACCTCCACATCCAACCACTTTTATTTGTGTTTTTCTTCTTTCTATAATTTTTCTTAATTCTTCATCTACTTCCGAAAATTTTACTTCTGTTGATAGCTGTTTTATTGCCATAAAATAGATGCAAAGATAAATATTTAAAACTTTAAAATATCTTATGTTAAATCTCTACAAAGCATTAAGAGAAGCTTGGAAAAACAAAGAATTAAGGAAAGAATTATTTAAAGAAAGATTAAAAAAATGGAGAAAAGAACCAAGTGTAGTTAGAATTGATAAACCAACAAGATTAGATAGGGCAAGAGCACTAGGATATAAAGCAAAGCAAGGTTTTGTAATTGTTAGAGTTAGAGTTAAAAAGGGTGGAAGAAGTAGAAGAGCATACCTTTGGATTTTTGGAAAAAAACCGAGTAGTGCAGGAATTAGACATTTTACACCAAGGAAATCTCTAAGATGGATCGCCGAAGAAAAAGCTCAAAGAAAATTTCCGAACTTAGAAGTTTTAAATAGTTATTATGTTGCTGAAGATGGAATGTATAAATGGTATGAGGTAATAATGGTAGATAAATGTCATCCTGTAATTAAATCAGATAAAAACATTAATTGGATTTGTGAAAAGCAACATAGAAGAAGAGTATTTAGAGGATTAACTAGCGCTGGTAAAAAAGCAAGAGGTTTAAGAGCTTAAATATTTTTATGAAAAAGAATATAAAAATAGATAAAAAGATAGTTTATAATTTTTTTCAGTTTTTATTTATAATTTTTTCAATTTTAATAATTTTAAGTTTTTTAGTCAATTCAATCAATTATTTTCAAATATTTTTAAGATCAGTGATCTTTTCTATAATTTTTATATTTTGGGTTTATTTTGAAAAAAAATTAAGAGATTTTTTTCCTACAAAAATTTTTATAATTTTAATTTTTGTAATACTTTTTACTTATTTCTTTTCATCTTATGAAAATTTTAAAAAATTAGATCTTGTTTTAGGTATAGATGGTTTTTCTGAAAAGATTTCTAAAGGAGAAATTAAAATTATAAGTTTATTATCAAATCCATTAATTTATCAGAGATATAAAACAACAGAGGAAATTTTTTACGAAAAATTGAAAGAATTTAATCAGAGCATTGAATATTTAGAGTTAAAAATTCATGAATATGTAAATAAAATAAGAACAAAACATAATTTAACTACTTTGAATTTTGATGAAAGATTGAGAGAAATAGCTAGATATCATAGTAAAGATATGGCAGAAAAGAATTATTTTGATCACGTTAGTATTAATGGAGAAACTTTAGCAGATAGATTTAAAAAATTTAATTATGAATGTAAAATTTTGGCTGGAAATTATGTTTATGAAGGTGCAGAGAACTTATTTTTAGGATATATTTACAAAAGTTATATATATGAAAAAATTTCTGGAAAAATAATTTCTTACGAATTTTATAGTTTAGAAGAATTTGCTTATGAAGTTACCAATAGCTGGTATAATAGTGAGGGACATAGAAGAAATATTTTATTTGAGCATTGGAAAAATGAAGGGATAGGAGTTTTTATTACTAGTGATGGTAAAGTTTATGTCACTCAGGTATTTTGTTAAATGATAGATATAGTTTATTATTCAGATAATATAGTCGAAATACTAAAAACACTAGAAATATTAGATTATAAAAAAGTGATTATAGTTGAGGAATTTAGTAAGATAAAAAATATTGAAGAATTCGAAAATATGATAAAAAAGATAAATACGAATTTAGAAACTTTTAGCGGTTTAATTTTTACTGAAAAGAATTATAAGGATTTGATCCGTATGAATGTAAATAAAAGAAAAAAATTCGATATTCTTTTGGTTAGAGGCGGAAATTTAAAATTAAATAGAGAGGCAGTCCAAAATGTCTTTTCAGATTTTTTAATTAATCCATTTGAAAATAGAGATGATACTGGTATTAACCATATGTTTGCCAAAAAAGCGGCTGTAAATGATATAGGAATAGTTATTGACCTTTCTTCTTTAAAATTCGAAAATTTGTATGAAGAAAATAGGGAATATCAAAAAATTTTGGAAATAGCTAAATTATGCAGAAAATATAAAGTTGCTTTTTTTGTTGCTAGCCTCGCAAGGGAAAGATATGATGTTAAAGATTTTAAGTTTTTTGAGGCATTCGAGTATATTTTGGGTTTCGAAGAAAACGAAATAAAAGAAAATTGGAAGAGAATAGAAAAAATATTAATAGAAAACAAGAAAAAAAGGAGTAATAAATGGATAATGCCAGGAGTAGAATTAATATGACAAGTTATAGAAAAATTAAAAGACTAAAAACACTCTTACCAACTTTAAGAGAAAGAAAGAGATATTTATTAATTAAAATAATTTGTGAAGAAAAATTAGATTATAAAGAAATTGAGAGGGAATTTTGGAATAGTATTTTGAATACCTTTGGCAAATTAAGTTTTTTACTTTCGTTTAAGATAATTAAAGATACTTTTGATGAAAAAGAAAAAACGATTATAGTTAAATGCAATCATATGTCTAAACATTTTGTTTATTTTGCGTTAGGAAAAATTAACGAAATTAACAATAAAAAATGTATTTTAAAATTACTAAAAGTAAGTGGAAGTATTAAAAAGGTTAGAAGAATAAATTTTTATAAATAAAATAAGTTATGAGACATAAGGTAATATCAGCATATGTCGCAACAATAATCATACTTCTCTTAACAGTAGGAATAGGTCTTGGTCTCTATCTCTATTTTTCAGGATATCTAGGAGGTCTTACAGGAACTGTAGAAACAACTCAACAGCAAATAACAGAATGTTTAGGAGCAAAACTGGATGTAGACTACTATATCGATGGTAATGAACTTAGAGTAATAGCAGTAAATACAGGTAAAATAGAATTAAAAGGGAATTTTTCTATTAGAGTGGAGGATGATAGAGGAATAGTCAGATATTTTATAAATGAAACATCCTCATTACTTCCAGGACAATTTTTAGAACATACTATAGACATTACTCAATATTTTAGTGGAAGTGAATCCATAGTAAAAGTAACAGTTCAACCTTTAGGTAATTGTCAAATTCCTTTTAGTAAAGTCAAAGAAATAAAAATACAAGTGAGTGGTGAGGTAGTGAGAGACAGAGCAGCGTAATTTTTTTCTTTCTCTTTTTTTATTTTTCAAAAATATCCATAAAGATAACTCTTTTTCTATTAATTATTTTCGAAATTATATTAAATAAGGTCTTTTTTTGTTCTGGAGCTAAATTTTTTTCTTTATCGACTATTATTATTGCATCGCTATCCAAATCTTCTTTAACTTCAAAATTCTCAACTTTTTTCACAAAAAACTCTAGAACAGCTCTAACTTTATCTAATTCATTTTCAACTTTTTTCACGATTTTTATATTATAAACTAATGTTTTTCCTGCTAGAGGATGATTAAAATCAATTACAACTCTTCCACCACTTATACTTAAAACTTTTCCTAAAATACCATTTATATTTACAAACTCTCCAACTTTTAATTCAACATCTTGCTTTTTAAAATCTGAAAGATTAAAAGTTTTTACTAAATTTTCGTCTCTTTTTCCAAACGCTTTTTCTGGTGGAACTTCAACTATTTTTTCTTCTCCTTCATTCATTTTTTCAATTTCTTCATCTAAGCCCTTTATTACGAAACCAAAACCAACAACTATAGGAATTGGTTTATAAGTATAATTTGGATTGTAAATTCCTTCTTTTTTTGCAATTTCTTCTATAGTTAGGTCAAAAATTTCGTTAGTATCTTTTATTCTTCCAACATAATCTATGTATACTACATCACCCTTTTTCATTAAAATTTAATAGAAAAATACCAAATTTATATAAATTTTGAAGAATATTATGGGAACTAGAGTTTTAAAATTAAAGGAAAAAGAAACAATTAGTAGAAAGGAGGAAAAAAAAGAAATAGAAGAAATTAAAGTTAAAAAGAAAAAAGAAAAAGAAATAAAAGTAGAAAGACCTGTTGTTAGATTAATAGATACAGATATTGATGGTACATTACCAATAAGAAGAGCTATATGGAAAATAAAGGGAGTAAGTTTTTCTTATGGTAATGCTGTTTGTAAAGTCTTTAAAGAGGTTACAGGAATAGATAGAGAATTTTTAATTGGAAATTTAAATGATGAACAAATTCAAATATTAGAAGATATAATTAGAAATCCACAAAAATATAATATTCCAAGTTGGTTATACAATAGAAGAAAAGATATATATGATGGAAAAGATTATCATATTGTTGGTGATGACGTAAAAATTAAAATGCAATTTGATATTAAAAGAGAAATAGAATTAGGAACATATAGAGGATGGAGACATAAATTAGGTCAACCTGTAAGAGGACAGAGAACTAGAAGTCATTTTAGAAGAGGTCAGACTGTTGGTGTTATAAGAAGTAAAGAAGCTAGGGCACAACAATCAAAAAAATAATATAAAAAATGAGAAGATTAAGAAGAAAATATGAAAAACCATTAAAAAGATGGGATAAAGCTAGAATAGAAAGGGAAAAGGAATTAATGAAAAAATATGGATTAAGAAGAAAGAAGGAAGTTTGGAAAGCCGAAAGTATAGCAAGAAAATATAGAAGAATTGCAAGAAAATTGATTGCAAAACCAGATAAAGATGAAGAGAGAAAAATTTTAGAAAAAATTAGAAAATATGGTTTTATAGATGCTACAAAACTAGATGACTTATTAAATTTAACCGCAGAGCATATTTTAGAGAGAAGATTACAAACAATAGTTTATAAAAAAGGTTTAGCAAATACAATTAAACAAGCAAGACAGTTAATAGTTCATGGTCATATAGCAATTGATAATAGAAAAGTAAAATTTCCATCCTATTTAGTTAAGAAAGAAGAAGAAGATAAAATATCCTTACTATTAGATCCAAACAAAATAGGCCTAAAATCTGTTAGAAACAAATCATAAATTTTTTTTACTAAATTTAAATATGGAAAAAACAGATAAAAAGGGAATAATTGGTGTGGCACATATATTTAGTAGTAAAAACTCAACTATAGTTCATATAACAGATTTAACTGGTACATATACTTTTGCTAGATATTCTAGCGGAATGATGACAGATAAAGATAGAGAAGGTGGAAAACCATATCCTGCTATGTTAGCTGCAAAGAAGGCTGCGGAAGAAGCTATTTCGAAGGGAGTTACATATGTACATGTAAGAATTAGAGGTCCTGGGGGAATAAAATCTAAGCTACCAGGAATGGGAGCGCAAGCAGCATTAAGAGCGTTAATTAAGGCTGGATTAAAAATTGGAATGATCGAAGATGTCACACCAATACCACATGGATATATGAGAAGAGGTTCTAGAAGAGGAAGAAGAGTTTAATAAAATACAAATTATGAAGGTTTTGCTATCTAAAGATTCAAAATACATAATAGAGGATGATGTAAAGGAAATTAATACTAAAGACGGAATTATAAAAATAGAAGAAGGAAAAGAGATTTTGGAATCTCATTTAGGAAAGAAGTTTTCTGTTTCTGAACCTAATTTATTAGACATATTATCTAAGTTAAAGAGAGGACCTCAAGCAATTTTACCAAAAGATACTATGCTTTTACTTGCATATACAGGAATAAAACAAAATTCTTTAATATTAGAGGCTGGTACGGGAAATGCGTTTTTTTCAATACAATTAGCTTGGTATTTAAAACCTTGTAAGATATATTCATTCGAAAAGGATCCAAGATTTTATCCTATAGCTAAGGAAAATATAAAAAAAGCTAATTTAGAAGAGTATATAGAGGTAATAAATGATGATATTTTCAATTATGAAAAATATGTGAAAAATTTAAAATTCGATCTTATATTTTTAGATTTTGAAAAATCAAATGAGTTTATTAAACATGCTTTTAATCTATTAAAAAATGGCGCGTATTTAGCAATTTTTAATCCTACTATAAATAGTCTAGTTAAAAACATCGAAGAAATAAAGAAGTATAATTTTCAAATAAACATAGTTGAAAATATAGTAAGAGAATGGCAGGTTGAATTTTATTTTAGACCAAAAACTTTAGGAATACTTCATACAGGATTTCTAATTATTGCCAGAAAAATCTTCTGAATTATTTATTTCAACAGAGTAATTAATTATTATGAGAGCTTTTCTATGGAGTATCGATGCACAAGAAAATATAAGATGTAAATTATGTTTGAAAAAATGTCTAATAACTAAAAAAAAACCTAGTGGATTTTGCAAAGTTAGAAAAAGAAGGGAGAATATTTTAATAGTAACGAATTATATGAGAATAAAATATCTTGAAGATGAAATAGAAAACTTACATTTTCTTCATTTCAAACCCTTTAATAAGGTTTTAGTTATAAATTCTATTGGCACTAATTGTAATTTTTGTAGCATGGAAATAACAGAAGACGAATTAAAAAAGATTGAGATAGAAAAGTTTATCGATGAAATAAAACAAAAGAATTATAAAATATTGTTTTTTTATCAACAAGAACCAATAATTTTCTTTGAAACTATGTATAAAATTGCAAAATATGCTTTTAGAGCTGGTTTAATAAATGTTTTTTCAACTAACGCATATTTTTTACCAATTCTTTCAAAACTTTTTAAAAAATATTTTTCTGCAGTTCAAGTAAGAGTTTATAATTTTTTAGATGAAGATTTCTATAAAAGAATAGGTTTAGAGGATACTAAAACCTTAAAAAAAACAATCTTATATCTTTATAGACAGAAACTTCATATGGAAATATTAAACATAATTAATGAAGAATATAAGAAAGAAAAGTTAGTAGAATTTAGCGAGCTTATAATTAATGATCTTTCTTCTTCCATTCCGTTTCACATTCATTATCCAAATAATGAAAATATATACGAACTATTAGAATTAAAAGATTTGGCAGAAAGAACAGGTCTAAGATTTGTCTATATAAATGATGAAAGAAATGTTTTGTGTTATAATTGTAAAAGTATTATAATTGATAGGGAGAACAAAACGATAAATTTAAATTCTTCATACAGATGTCCAAATTGTTTAGCAAAAGTTGAATTAATATTATAGAGTTGGATTTTAGTATAATATGGATACGAGAGAAATAGAAAATAAAATTAAAGAAGGTTATATCTTAGCAGAAATGTGGTTTGAAACTGTCGCTCTAGAAAAGAAAATTGCTGAAGATGCACTAAAAGAGCATATTAAAAAATTAAAGGAATTTGATGAAATTATAGTGATAGATGAAGAATATTTAGAAGCTAAAGAAATAAAAGATCTTGAAAAAAGTTATTCTAGTGTGGTAAAAACAAAGATATTAGCAAAAAATATATATGCTTTGATTTTCGCTACAATAGTGTATGCACCGAGTAGTGTAATAATAATTAAGCCAGAAAAATTTAGTTTTGATTTAATAACAGTTCAGACTATTATAAATACTTTCGCAGACTTAATACATAGAATTTCAAAAATTGGTGGAAAAATTATTATTCCTTTACCTTATCAAAAAGATTTATCAAAACAAGATCAACAATAAATAATAATATTGTTTACTTATAATATATATGACTCAAAGTTTAGATATATCTGAGAAAATAAAAGAAGTAAGTATTGCAGAATTTTTTGAAAAAAATAGACATCTCTTGGGATATGAAAATCCTTCTAAATCTTTGTTTACTGTAATAAAAGAATTTGTAGATAATTCTATAGACGCTTGTATTGAAGCAAACATTTTACCAACGATAGAAGTAAAATTAAGAAAATTAGATGAAAATAGATATAGAGTTAGAGTAATAGATAACGGCCCTGGAATTAATCCAAAAAAGTTACCAATAGCACTGGGAAAATTTTTAGTTGGAAGCAAATTTTATAGATTAAGACAATCTATAGGAACTCAAGGAATAGGAGCAAAAGGTGCCATACTTTATTCTCAGCTAACAACTTCAAAGCCAGCTAAAATATATACAGCGACTATAAACTCAAAGAAAATATATTATTTCGAGTTAATGATAGATGTAATTAAAAACGAACCAAAAGTTATAAAATATAGTGAGGAAGAAAACAAGGATAATTGGCATGGATTGGATATTGAAATAGAGGTTGAAGGAAAATATACTAGTAAAATAGAAGAATATTTAAAATTAATTTGGTTAGTTAATCCATTTACAAAAATTGTTTTCGAAAAAGATGGAGAAAAAATAATTTTAGATAGAGTAACTAATAAATTACCAAAACAACCTAAAGAAATTAAACCGCATCCATATGGAATTGAGTTGGGAATATTTAAAAGAATGTTAGAAATAACAGATAAAAAAACGCTATTAGATTTTTTAGTTGGAGAGTTTTCTAGAATAAGTTTAATAACTGTAATAAGAGTTCTAAAATTAAGTTTAAGAGCGGAAGAAATAGAGATTAAAGACAAAGAATTAAAAGTTTTTGATTTCTTAAAAAAAGAATTTAAGCAAGATTATATAATAAAAAAGACGCTAGAAGAAACTGGCTTAGATGAAAACAAAAAAATTATAGAATTAAATGAGCAAGAATTAAGAAAATTATTTTTATCATATAAGATACTGCAATATATGTTTAAGGATCCGAAAGAAATTTCATTACAAGAGGCAGAAAAAATATTTAATACACTTCAAAAAGTAAAAATTAGAGCTCCACCGACGGATTGTTTAAGTCCTATAGATAATAAATATTTAATAGACGCTCTTAAAAAATTATATCCAGCTGAATATTATGTAGCTATAACGAGAAAACCAAAAGTTTATAGAGGTTTTCCATTTCAAGTTCAAGTAGCTATAGCTTATGGATTAAAGGAATTAAAGAAAATGGAAGAGGAAGAAATACCTTCTCAATCAATAATTTTGAGATTTGCAAATCATACTCCTTTACTTTATAATGCTAGAGACTGCGCAATAACAAAAGTATTAATGTCAATAAATTGGAGTCACTATGGAATTCAATCTGGAAATTCTAATCTGCCGGCAGATAACATGTTAATATTAGTAGATTTCATTTCTGTTTGGATTCCATATAAAAGCGAAGGAAAACAAGCGATTGCAGAATATCCAGAAATTATTAAAGAGTTAGAATTGTCAGTTCAAGAAGCTTTAAGAAAAGTTTATCTATATATTTATAAGAAAAGAAAAGCAGAGTTAATAAAAGCTAAAAGAAATATTTTTGAGAGATATCTACCAGAAGTTGCTAGGAGTATTTCTATTTTATCAAATTATGATGAGAATGAAATAAGAAAAAAGTTAGAAGAAATTGCAAACAAAAAATTGCCAGAAATAGAAATTGAAGTTTAATTAATTATGGCAGAATATATTAAAAGAGTAATAGAAAAATTGGAAATTTTAGGAAAAGATTTATTTGAACAAATAAATAGAGGAGAAAATCCAAGGATGCTCATTCCTGCAAGAAGTTTAAAAAATGTAATATTTGATAAGAAAGAATTTATCTTAAGATTAGGAGATAAAAAAATTGAAAGAGATTTTTTCAATTTACATAAAGCTAAGAAGTTCATGCAAACTTTACTAGTTGCTAGTTTTGCAAAAGAATTATTAAAAGAAAATATACATGCGAGCTTAAGAGAAGCCTTTTATGCGATGAAAAGAACTTTACCAAATAGCAATGAAAATACTTTTGATGAGCAGGATGAAAGTGATAGTTGTATAGTTGATCTAGAAGTTACTTTAGATGTATTAAGAGAGCAACTTCATTTAAATGCAGATACAAAAGGAAGAGTAGTTGGCGACGTAATTATAGAGGATAGGGGAGATGTAATAGATTGGAGTAAATTAGGTAGCGGTGGATGGGCAATACCTAGCAATGTAGAAGCAATAGAGTTTAAAAAAGTAGAAGCAGAGTTTGTTTTAGTAGTTGAGAAAAATGCCGCATGGGAAAGATTACATGAAGATAAATTTTGGAAAAAACATAAGTGTATATTATTAACAACTCAGGGCCAAGCTCCTAGAGGAGCAAGAAGATTGATTCAAAGATTAAATCAAGAGTTTAATTTACCTGTATATGTTTTTACTGACTCTGATCCTTATGGATTCTATATATATTCTGTAATAAAATATGGCTCTATAAATTTAGCTCATATTTCAGATAGATTAGGAACTAAGGATGCAAAATTTATAGGCTTAACGATGACAGACATAGAGACTTATAAATTAAAAAATTGGACAATAAAAGCTAAAGATGTTGACATAAAAAGAGCATATGAATTATTGAATTACGAGTGGTTTAAGAAAAAACATTGGCAGAGAGAAATTAATAAGTTTATAGAAAAGAAGTATAAAGCAGAATTAGAATCATTAGCTGGTAGAGGTCTAAAATTTGTTACAGAAACTTATTTACCAGAAAAGATTAAAAATGAAGACTTTTTGGATTAATCTTTCCATAAACAACCAATTTTATTTTCTCTTGCATATTTTTCTGCAGAATAAAATTCATTTAAAAACCTTGTATTTAATCTATCTGGATAAACAACTGCATAACCTTCTTTAATCATTATTAGATTAACGTTTAAATCGTTAACAAAAACATATGCAAGAGTTCTATTATATCTATCCTTCCTTTTAACATCATAGACCAATTTAACATACTTTTTTTCTATCAACTCCTTTAATCTTGCTTTAGCTTCTTCATAACATCTTTCACCAATTTCAGGAGCGTTAATTCCAATTAATCTTACTCTTTCTCCATTCTTATCGACAAAAGTATCACCATCTATAACATAGGCAACATATCTTATTTCGTAATCTAATTCGTCATATAAATATTTATCTTTTATAAAAAAAGTGAGAATAGAAATCAGTACTAAGAGTATTATTGATGTTAGCAATTTAATTTTTATGAAAATAGGATTTCTTTTAGATAAAGTAGATGAAGACATAATAAAATTTTTAAGTCTAATTAAATATGAAATCATAATATTTGAAAAAAGTAAAGAATCTGGAGAATATTTTTCAGAAAACAATATAAAAATAATAAAAACCTTAAATTTTGAAAGCGCAATTAGACAAGAAGACGTTAAAATCCTTTTTATAGATAAAAATATAAATTTTAAGAGCAATTATGCTGTTAATGTAAAAATTGTGGAAAATGAATTAGAAAGATACGTTTTTGATTACGAATTTTATGCGATTAGAAATAAAAAAGTAGAAAATTGTATTTATTTTCCATATTTTATTGATTTTGAATTTTTCAGTAACTTTAAATCTAAATTTAAAAAATTTGATAAGATTAATAGAATTACGATATTAGCGAATTCTTTTGATACTGGCTTGGTTTCATTCTTGGAAAAAATCTTAGAATTGAAAAAATTAATTAAAAATTTAAATTTTATCGTGTATCAAGCAACTTCAGATAAAGTTTATCCGTTTATTACTTTCATTAGTAGAGAGTTAAGTAAAAAGGAGAGAGCAGAATTATATTTGAATAGTAATTTAATAATTGCAATTGAAAATAAAAAGAAAGAAGTATTAGAAGCAATGGCTATGAAAAAAATAGTTATTACTAATGATGGTTTTTTAGGTACTCCAAATATAAATTTTGGAAACTTTTTAGCTAAAATTCAGAGATTATTGAACTTTGAAGAATATGAAGCAAATCAGTTAATTGCAAAAGAATACGATTATAGAAATTCTGCAAAAATTTTTGAAAAGGAGTTAAGAGAATTAATAGAAATAAAATTAAGAATTTAATAAAATAATTAGTTAACAAATAAGTTAAACAATAAATATAAATATTTTTTATTATCTTAATATTATGGAAGAAAAAGAGGAAAAAAAGAAAAAAGAAGATGCTAGAAAATTAATAATAGATTTGTTAAGAAAACATCCAGAAGGTTTAACAATACAGCAAATTTCAGATAAGCTAGGATATAGCAGAATAACTGTAGCAAAATATTTACACGAATTATTAGGAGCAGAAATAATATATCAAAGAAAAGTAGGGAAGGCAAAATTATGTTATTTAAAGCAGAAATTTGCACAAAAAGTTACAGATGAAGAGATATTAGAAGAGTTAAGAAAAAGATTAGGAAAGTGAAATGTTTGAAGGAAAAAGGCCTAAAAAAAATGAAAATCTTACTATAATTAATTATTTAAATACTTACTATGTTACTATTGATAAAGAAAAGTTATATCAAATAGATCCTATTGCTGTCGGTCTATTAAAATATTGTGATGGTAAAAAAAAGTATGAAGAAATATTAGAACTTCTATCCGAAAAAACTCAAATGGATAAGGAAATGATTAAAAAAGTTTTGGATGAAATTTTTAAGGAACTTACAGAGTTAGGTTTTATTTCTTGGGAATGATTTTAATTTATGAAGATAGGAATAATAGATGAATACGATATAGATTTAATTGAAGCTTTAAAATTTTTAAATTTCGAATTTTACTATTTTCTTTTTGATTCAGAAGAGAGAAGAAGATATTACAATATTTTTTTATTGCCGTTCAGTGAATTAGAAAAGTATTATAAAGAATTAGATTTTATTTTAAATCTTTCTGATTTAAAATTAGATTTAGAAAAAGTTATAAACAAAATTGATGAACTAAGTTTAATCGATAGAGAGAAGATGTATGTTTATAGGATTGAAAGAAGCTTCTTTGATAATGTTATCTACTTTCCATATGTCATCAACAATAATATTCCTAGAGTTAAAATAGAAAAAATTTTTGAAAATAAAAATAGAAAAGTTGTATTGATTTTATGTGACAAAATTTCTTTAGAGGTTGTTGGAGTAATAACACTTTTATCGAAAGAATTTGAAATTTATATTTATGGAATTTTAGATTTAAATACATCAAATTCCAAAGGAATTTATTTCTTAAAAAGAAAATTGGAAAAAAAAGAATTAATAAAGTTATTAAAATATGTTGATATTGTTATTGACTTTTCTAAAAATAAGTTTTATAGAGAATTGCTTTATGCGGCTTTATTAAATAAACCAATTTTAACTGTTAAAGATTTTAAAAACTTTCCTAAGCTAGTTATAGATGAAAAAATTAGCGAAAAAATTTGTAAATTAATTAAAAAAAATTATGTATATGATATTTCTGAAAATCTTATAGAAAATTCTAGAAAAATAATAGAAGAAGAGCTGTCTAAATTATCTAGAAGGGCTAATAAAGATTAATATAAATAATTAGAATATAATAAATATTTATGAGAATAATAACAGTAGCTAGTGGAAAAGGCGGTGTAGGTAAAACAACAGTAACATCAAATCTTGGTTTAGCTTTGACTAAGTTAGGAAAAAGCGTTACTATAATAGATGCTAATATAACTACTCCACATTTAGCAATGAATTTTGGAATGTTTTATAATCCAACAACTTTAAATCATGTATTGAGAGAAGAAACAAAAACAGTAATAGATGCAATATATTTTCACGATAGTGGTTTAAAGATAATTCCAAGCTCTTTAGATGTGAACGAATTACAAAATGTAGATATCGCAAAGTTAGAAAAAGTAATAAAAGAAATTCCTTATAGCGATTTTGTATTAATAGATAGTGCACCTGGAATCGGAAGAGAAGCTGTAAGTGCTATGAAAGCTTCGAAAGAAATATTATATGTTACCAATCCAAACATAGCTGCAGTGACAGATGTAATTAAAATAAATGAAGTAGCAGAAAAATTAGGATTAAGACCACTTGGTGTTGTAGTCAATAAAGTTACAGGAAGAGTACATGAATTGACTATTGGAGAAATAGAAGAATTAACTAATTTGCCAGTAATTGCTGCAATACCTTTTGATGCAGATTTTGAAAAAGCATTAGCTTTGGGTAAAACATATTTAGAAATTAATGATTACAGCAAAGCAGCAATAGAATTTATGAAATTAGCTGCTTATTTAGCTGGAGAAGATTATAAAGTACCATTTACAACGTATCTAAAAAGAGTAAGAAGCTGGTTTTCTTGGCTAATTTAATTTTATTTTTTATTTTTAGTATGCTCTCGCAAAATAGGCTTTATATTTAGCTTTTTTTCCACAAAGTACACATTTTTCATCTCCAAAAGGTTTATTATTATCAAATTCTATTACTCTACATGTTGCTTTCGTTAATTCTTTAATTTTTTCTTCGCAATCTTGATCACCGCAATGATTAGCTATTACAAAACCTTTATCAATTTTTTCTTTAAATTCTTCGAAATTGTTTGCAACATATATATGTTCGTCTAAAAACTTTTTAGCTTTATTAAATAAGTTTGATTGAATTTCTTCGATAAGAGTATTAATCTTACTTTCTAATTCTTCTTCTTTAATTATTTCTTTTTTCATTTCATCTCTTCTATGAATAACTAAAGTTTTATTTTTAAGTTCATTCATTCCTATTTCTATTCTTATTGGAACTCCTTTCATCTCCCATTCATTAAATTTATATCCAGGTGTATATTCTTCTCTTAGGTCGGAAATAACCCTATATTTTTGTTTTAACTTATTTTCAATTTCTTTAACTTTTTGAAATATTAAATTCTTTTCTTCTTCGTTATAGTAAATGGGCACAATTACAATTTGATAAGGAGCAATTTTTGGTGGCAAAATTAAACCTTTATCATCTCCGTGAATCATTACTAACGCACCTATTAATCTAGTTGAAAATCCCCAAGAGGTTTGAAATACTAATTTATTTTTTCCATCTTTATCTTGAAAATATATTTCAAACACTTTTGAAAAATTATCAGCTAAATTATGTGATGTACCGCATTGTAATGCTTTGAAATCTGGCAATAAAGTTTCTATAGTTGTTGTTGTATGTGCACCAGCAAATTTTTCATATTCGCTTTTATATCCAGCTATTACGGGTATTGCCAAATATCTTTCAACAAAATCTTTATATTGATAAATTCTTTTTTTCATTTCCTCTTCAGCTTCTTCAAAAGTTGCGTGAAAAGTATGTCCCTCATGCCATAGAAATTCTCTCCCTCTTAAAAATGGTTTAGTTGCTTTTGTTTCCCATCTTACAACATTACACCATTGAATAATTCTTAGTGGCAAATCTCTATAGCTTTTAATCAATTTGGAAATATAAGAATATATTATTGTTTCACTTGTTGGTCTAACTGCTAGCCATTCATCTAAATCGCTATCTCCACCTCTAGTAACCCATGCAACCTCTGGACTAAATCCTTCGAAATGTTTAGCTTCTTTTTCCAAAATTTTTTTTGGAATAAATAACGGAAAATAAACTTCGCTTACTTCGTCTTTTATAATTTTTGTAAATTCCTCTTTAATTAAGTTCCAAATTGCATAACTATAGGGTAAGTAAATTATACAACCTTTAACTGGGGAATAATCTGCTAACTGAGTTTTCAAAACAACTTCTTCATACCATTCGCTTAAATTTTCTTTTTTCGCTTTAATTCCTAACTCTTTACTCATAAAAAATTTAAATTACTTATTTTTACTAAATATAAAGATAGCGAATATAGGTATTATCTCGATTCTTCCTAATATCATTAAAAAAATTATTAAAATTTTAAGTTCCAAAGCTAAGTCTGAATTTATTAATCCGCTTGAAAATCCCCCTGTTGAAAGAATTGATGCAGCATCGAATAAAGATTTTTCCAAGCTATTCGTATAAAAAGAAAAAATTATACTGACTATTATCCAAATAAAAAGATAACAAAATAGGTATGATAACGAAATAACTTTCTCATCTTTAACTTCTATTTTTTCTTCTTTTATAAAACCTTTTATAAATTTTGCTATATATTTTATACTATTTATAATTCTTATTATTTTTATTCCTCCAGAGGTAGAAATTGCCATTCCTCCAATTAACATTAAAATAGAAAAAATAAAAAGTATAGTAGGAGAAAAAGTATTATAATCAATATAAGAATATCCTGTTGTAGAAATTAAAGATACAGAGTGAAATAGAGAGTCTATAACATCTATATCATTAAAACTTAGGATTAAGAACAAAATCAAAATAAATACGATATATGGAATAATTTCTTTTTTGAATTTAGATAAAATAAGTAAAGAAATTGAGCCAAATATCATCGAAACTATCAATATTATCTTTTCTTCTATTATTAAACTTTTTAAATCATAATGAGAAAATCCACCTGTTGAAATACCACTCATTACTAAACAAAAAGATTTTATTATGTCTTCGTTAAAATAATACATTAGAAGAGATAAAGATATAGTAATCAAACTAAAAACTACTAAAATTTCGAGCACATTCTTTTTTATTTCTGATTTAATATCAAAACCCAACAATTTATTAAAAACTCTAGAAACTTTATAATTCGAAGAATATAGAAAAGTTAATAATAAATAAACTATTCCTATACCACCAATAAATTGAGTAAAAGCTCTATAAATTTTCATAGAGGTTGATAAACTAGAGCTATCCAAAAGAGAAATTCCAGTAGTTGTAAATCCAGAAACACTTTCAAAAATTGAGTTTATTATTTTTGAAGCTAAATCTTCTTTTTCAAACAAATCTAAATATATATAAGGTATAGAACCAATTAATCCTAAAAATAAAAAAGTTAGAAAAAATAAAATCAAACCCTCTCTAAAATTAATCTCTTTTCTTTCAGATAAAGCATTTAAAGGAAACCCAAGTATAAAGAACAAAGATGCCGTAAGAAAAAAAGATATAGCTTCTCTTATTTCATCTAGATAAATCGAAATTATTGCGACAATAAAAATGAAAAATCCAGATAGTTGCAATAAAAAACCCAAATTTGCCAATAGTTCTTTCATAAATAATATCTTCTAAACAAAAATATTGGGGAGGCCGGGATTTGAACCCAGGTCACAGGCTCCCAAGGCCTGCATTCTCCCAAGCTAAACTACCTCCCCCCATATATTTGCACATATTTATTTTTTATTTTCTTTCAAATTTATGAGATATCCTATAGTACCACTAAGGATAATAGAAATAAAAAATTCTTCATATTTTGAGGGAAACAAAGAGGAAAAATTACCATCATTTATAGTTACTAAATTAGGGGAAAAGGTTATTAGAGCAGGAATTGTTGGAACTTTAGTTGATAAATACGTAAATAACGAAATGACGTATGCAAGATTAAATGTATGCGATGATACAGATGACATTATCATAAAATGTTTTGGAAAATTAGTTAACGAAAGTTTTAAAGTTGATATTGGCGACATAATTTTTGTCTTTGGAAAAATTAGAGAAACAACTTATAGATATTTAAGAGCAGAGTTTATTAAGAAAGTTGATTTTTCTTTTGAAAGTTTTTTTAAACTTAAGATAATAAAAAGAATAAAACAAAATTCATTAAAAGTTAATGAAATTCTAAAATTATCGGAAATTTTAAGTTATAATGAATTAATTCAAGAAGCAAAAAGAAGATTTGAATTAGACGAAATTCAAATAAATGAAGTACTTAAACTAAAAATGATTGAAAAAGTTGATGAAAAAATTTATGAAATAATAGAAAAATTTCAAGATGGGATTTCTATTTCAGAAATTTTATCATTTATTAACTTAGATAAAGAAAAAGTTATTAAGGCTATAGATAGTCTAATGAATCAAGGAAAAATATATGAAATTGCTCCAGGAAAGTATAAAGCTATAAAATGAAGAGTTATGAAGAAATGTTAGAAGAAGCTCTGAAGAAACTTCCCGATGTTTTTATTTCTAGCGATAGATATGCAATTCCAGAAATTGAAGTTAAATACGAAAAAAACAAAACTTATGTTTTAAATATTAAGGAAATACTCTTTAAAATAAAAAGAAAAGAAGAAGATTTTAAGGGAGACTTCTCTAGAATAGTTGGAATTCCTGCAAGATTTGAAAATGATATATTAGTTTTAAATGGATTAGTTAATAAAGAAATTTTAAGAAAAAAGTTAGAAGAGTATATAAAGAATTTTGTTATTTGTGATGTATGCAATAAACCAGAAACAATTATAATAGAGGAAAATAAAATAAGATATTTAAAGTGTGAAGCATGTGGTAATAAAAAGATTCTAAGATATTAGATGTTTTGTATAAAAATACACGAAAAATTTGGTTTTAAAATTTTAGCTATTTGCGATGAGGAAGTTTTAGAAAAAGAATATTTTTTTAATGATTTAAAGATAAAGGTTTCGAAAAATTTTTATTTTGAGAAGTTAGTTAACGAAAACGAATTAATAAATTTAATTAAAAAAGAGAGATTTGATATAATAAACGCTTTTGGAAAAAATTCAGTAGATTTGCTAATAAAAATTGGATTAATTAATGAAAAAAATATTTTAATTATAGATAATCAGAAACATGCCATTTTACAAATATTATAAAGCTCAATTTATGACATTAGCAGCAATACTAATTGTAGGTATTTTAATAACTTTGTATTTTAATATTAGCAGTGTTTTTTTTATAAATCCTTCATATTATTTACCAGAATATGCATTATTAATTAAAAATATAAAAGAAAAATTTTTAGAAATCGTTAATTTATCTAAAGACTGCGATGAATTCAAATATAATATTGAAGAATTTACAAAAATGTTAGAAAAATTAGAAGATTTTGGATATTATGTTTCTTTAAATGTTAGAGTTTCTCCTTGTCAATATCCTTTTCAACCAACAGAGTTACCAACTACAAGCGAAGTTGAATTAATATTTAGTGATGGTAAGGTTTTTTACAAAGAAATAATTGTATTTAGCTGGAAACCTAGCTAATTTTAACTACATTCGAGTATATAACCTTTCCAAGGTTCTAAAATTGTAGATTGTCTAAAAGAGTTAGTAGAAGTATCCCAATATCTAAGTATAGGATTATTACATCCAATATATTGTGCAACTTGATTTAAGTTTGTTAAAGAAGTTAAAGAACCAATAAAATTTTTTCTTCCTTTTATAGCTTTTGGCAAATCGCTTAAATTAACTGTTCCACTTACTGCAATTTTAGAGGTACAATCCTTTTCGCTATAAACCCAATATGAAATACCTGGAAGTAATTTATCATAAGTAAAATATGTCCAAGAATTTGAGGATGCATTATAATGATGAAATATTTTTTCCCTTATATTACAATCATCATTACTTAAATCAAAATATATAAACTTATGTGGTATCGAAATTAAGTTCCAACCTTTCCTTAATTTAAAGTCTCTCGTTGCAACTATAGAGATATTAACATAAAAGTCTGATGTATCGTTGCAGATATTTAGAGCACAAAAATTTACATCTAAAACTTTAAAACTTGGTTTATTTGCATATATTGTAAAATTTATTGGAATTTCTTGATTTGTACATAAATTAAAAGATATAGGATTAACATTTGACATTATTGAATTAGCGGAAGTTGGAACGAAAGAATCTGGCATGCTTGATGAAGCATTATATCTTAAATATGCATTTACATCTATACAGAAATTGTATTGAGATTTCAATTTTACATGAGCTCTTATATTTAAAGATTCTCCAACAGTTAGATTATTTATAGAATTTTCATTTGGTTGGACTAATTTAACTTCTAGTGAAAATTCGGGAGGAATTATATTAATACTACAATCTATCGGCGTTGAGTTCCACAGACCAAGAGAATTATTTACATAAAATCTCCAACATAAATTTCCAGCTTGAGAAAAGCTTTTTGTAACATTTGCCCATGCCGTAAAAGGTAAATTTGTTTCTTCATTTCCTAAAGAAATTGTTGGTTCTGGAGAAATATATTTTCTAAACCATCCGACAAATATTATGCTTGGCACATAGTTTCTTAAATTACAAGTACCATCAAAAGGCCAAACTCTGCCAGAATCACTCCAAAAAGTACACATTGTATTAGGAATATTTACAAGTTTTCTATACATTCCCCCTCCAGAAACCCATGAAAATGTATCTCTAGATAAATCTAACAATAAATTTAAAGAATGATTTGTCCAAATTATTTGTGGATTTAAATTTAAAGTAACTACAGATCCTGCTGATGGTCTTCCTAAATTAGTAGGTCCAAAAACTAAA
The DNA here is from genome assembly GCA_018920305.1 of Candidatus Aenigmatarchaeota archaeon. GTDB lineage: Archaea > Aenigmatarchaeota > Aenigmatarchaeia > CG10238-14 > SpSt-28 > JAHLMO01. The sequence goes on along the minus strand of JAHLMO010000001.1, from coordinate 62,203 downwards.
ATCCAGCCGGAAGTTGTAAAGTTGTTTGTAAGTTGATTTCTAGTAGTTAATTGATATCTTACTCTATAATTATCTAAATCTCTTCCTGGCTGTTGAACTACATAAATTCTTAATGCAGTTATGTTTACTGGAGCTATATCTCTTCCGAAATCAGAAGCTCTAATTAATATTTCATTTCTTGCATCATGATAGTACGTGTTGAATGTATCTTCTGGATTAGATGATCCAGATCCCCATGTTGAATTAGGAATGTTTGGAAATATTTCTCTTTCGGCCCAAACAAATACTCTAGAAATATTGCTCAAACTTGTAGCACTGGGATTTCCATAATACAAATAAATTGTTTTATTTGAATTAGCAGGAATATTCGGTACTTTAACCCAAATTCTTGTATTAGCAGAATTACATCCTCTTTCAATCCAATAATTTAATAAAGTTCTTCCATCACTATCGGTAAATCTTATATCTCCACAATCATTTCTCATTTTGCCTTGAGAAATTAGGTTTCGTGTATTAATTACTACTAAAACTTGGTAATCTGTTAAAGTATTTCCACTTCTTTCTGTTATTGTTATTGGAATTCTATATTGCCAATCAGAAAGCCAATTTTGAGGAGCAGAACTAAATCTGTAGGTTTCATTGATCCATTGCGAATCTCCTATTTTATATGAAAAAATATAGTGCGATAAAGATAAATTAGATTGAATTTGGGATGCATTCCACAGACTTGAGAATAGTATAGGCTGATTAATTATAGCGTAAGAAGTATTAGATGCATATCTTATCCATATTGGATTTAGATTTCTTTGATATTCTTCATTTCCTAAAGAAATTGTTGGTTCTGGAGAAATATATTTTCTAAACCATCCGACAAATATTATGCTTGGCACATAGTTTCTTAAATTACAAGTACCATCAAAAGGCCAAACTCTGCCAGAATCACTCCAAAAAGTACACATTGTATTAGGAATATTTACAAGTTTTCTATACATTCCCCCTCCAGCAACATATGAATTTGTATCTCTGGATAAATCTAACAATAAATTTAAAGAATGATTCGTCCAAATTATTTGTGGATTTAAATTTAAAGTAACTACAGATCCTGCTGATGGTCTTCCTAAATTAGTAGGTCCAAAAACTAAAATCCATCCAGTAGTTGTAAAGTTGTTTGTAAGTTGATTTCTAGTAGTTAATTGATATCTTACTCTATAATTATCTAAATCTCTTCCTGGCTGTTGAACTACATAAATTCTTAATGCAGTTATGTTTACTGGAGCTATATCTCTTCCAAAATCAGAAGCTCTAATTAATATTTCATTTCTTGCATCATGATAGTACGTGTTGAATGTATCTTCTGGATTAGATGATCCAGATCCCCATGTTGAATTAGGAATGTTTGGAAATATTTCTCTTTGTGTCCAAATAAATACTGAAGAAATATTACTTAAACTTGTAGCATTTGGATTTCCATAGTACAAATAAATTGTTTTATTTGATCTAGCGGGAATATTTGGAACTTTAACCCAAATTCTTGTATTATTCGTATTACATCCACTTTCAATCCAATAATTTAGTAAAGTTCTTCCATCACTATCGGTAAATCTAATATCTCCACAATCACTTCTCATTTTTCCTTGAGAAATTAAATTTTGTGTATTAATTACTACTAAAACTTGGTAATCTGTTAAAGTATTTCCACTTCTTTCTGTTATTGTTATTGGAATTCTATATTGCCAATCAGAAAGCCAGGATTGAGAAAAAGACAACGATAAACTATATATAAATATCGTAAAAAATAAAAAAGTTAAAAAAATTTCTTTTCTTCTCATAAAATTATTTTTTTCCTTCAAAAATTTTTGATAAATATGGCATAAACTCTGTTTTAATCTTTTTTGTTGAACAGTGTAATTTTTCGGTAAATTCTTTCAACTTTATCTTTTCCTGTTCTCTTATCTGTTTTGTTTGTGCTAGTAGTTTCAAAATACTTGGTGGTCTATATTTTGTAAATTTTCTATACATTTCTTTTTTAGATAATGCGACTCCAATTGCCATTAAATCATTCATATAAACTAAATATCTCCAATTTTGTCTAGATAATATTCTTTTTCTAAATAAATCCGCTTTGCTTAAACATTCGTATGCGCGTGCAATTTCTTCTATTTTTTCATATTCGTTTGCAATGTTTTCCTCAATCCAATAAAATATTTCATCAGGTTCCATATCTAAATTAACAATACTCAATTTTGCAGCCATAGCACTTTTCGTTTTAAAAAGAATTTTTAGTGCTTCGAATATTTGTTGTTCTCTATCTCTAAATCCTAATATTTCTAGATCTTCTCTTTTTATTTCTTTTTTATTTCTAGCAACAATTTCTAAATCATTTATAGCCCCTCTTAAATCTCCATTGTTTCTACTTGCAATTTCTCTTACAATACTTCTATCATACTTTATTCCCTCTTTTTCTAATATTTCAATAAGCTTTTTTTCAATATCAAAAACACTTAATCTTTTAAATTCTATTAATTCGCAATTTTCTCTTAATTCCTTTAATTTTGGATCAAACGGATCATTAGCTGCTAAAACTATTGGAAATTTTGATTCTTGAATAATTCTAATAATTTCTTTTACTGCACCAGTGTCTTCTCTAGCAGAAATTCCATCAACCTCATCTATAAAAAACATTTTTCCTTTTTTAGAAATACTTAAAGTTTTTGCCGCATTTCCAATAATATTTCTAATAGAGTTATAATCTCTTTTGTCGCTAGCATTTAATTGTATTAGTTCTAAATTATTATCTCTAGCAAAAGCTTCAACAAAACAACTCTTTCCAGTTCCAGGCGGACCAAATAATAAAGCAGCTTTTTTAATATTTTTCCAATTTTTATACCATTGTATAAATTTTTGTATTGCTTCTTTTTGATTTACAAATTCGTTCAAGCTTTTTGGCCTATATTTAAAAACCCAAAGCATAAATTAAATTTTGTTTTTTATATTATTTTGGGTAAAGTTTATTCGATATTCTATAATATGTTGAAGTTTCTTATATTAAAAATTTAAAAAATTAAATATAATAATGGCATTAGAAACTGTTAAAAGGTTAGCAGCTAGAATATTAAAAGTTGGAAAGAGTAAAGTATGGATAGACCCATCTCAAATTAAAGAGGCAGAAAAAGCAATTACTGCAGCTGATGTAAAAAAATTAATATTTAGAGGAATAGTTAAAGTTAAAAAAGATTTTTTAGAGAGAAAAGATAAAAAAGAAAAAAAACATGTAAGAAAAGGCGGCAAATATTCTATAATTTCTCGAAAAAGACAATGGATAAACAGAATTAGACCAATAAGAAGATTTTTAAAGAAATTAAAAGAGGAAGGAAAAATAGATAATCAAACATATAAAAAGTTAAGAAGTTTAGCTAAAGGGGGATTTTTTAGAAACGTTTCTCATTTAAAACTGTATATTGAAACACATAAATTAATAAAAGAAAAAGAATAGAATGGTTCAAAAAACTACTTATAAAATGCCATACAGAAGAAGAAGAAAGTTTAAAACAGACTATAGACAAAGAATTGGTTTGTTAAAAAGCGGAAAAATAAGATTAGTTGTAAGAAAAACAAATAAATATATTATTGCACAATTAGTTAAATCTAAAGAGGCTCAAGATTATACGATAATTGGCATAACTTCAAAAATATTAAAAGATAAATATAATTGGCAATATTCTTGTAAAAATTTGCCTGCAGCTTATTTAACTGGATTAATAATTGGTAAGCTAGCATTGAAAAATAACATTCAAGAAGCAATATTAGATATAGGATTAAATAGAAGTACAAAAGGAAATAGAATATATGCAGTTTTAAAAGGTGCTATAGATGCTGGATTAAAAATTCCACATAACGAAAAAATATTACCTTCGCAAGATAGAATAGAAGGAAGACATATAGCTAGTTATATAGAAAAGTTTAAAAATATAACAAATGATTTTTATAAAGTTAAGGAACAAATATTAAAAGATTATGGTTAATGTAGAAGAAGTTCAAGACCAAATAGAACAAACTGAGGAAATAAAATTACCACTACCTGAATCTTTGGCTAATTGGAAACCTAGAACTAAGCTAGGTAAGTTAGTTTTAGAGGGAAAAATAAAAAGTATAGATGAGATTCTTGAGAAGAATTTAAAAATATTAGAGCCAGAAATAGTGGATATTCTATTACCAAATTTAAAAATAGAGCCAGTATTAGTTGGAAAGGGAGGAACTAAAGGAGGTGCTGGTAAGAGAATTCCAATAAAAAGAAGTCAAAAAGTAACGGCAAGTGGAAGAAGAATAAGATATTCTGTAATGGTTATTGTTGGAGATGAAAATGGGCATGTAGGTATAGGAAGAGGAAAAGCAAAAGATGGAAGAAGTGCATATTTAAAAGCAGTTAGAAAAGCAAAATTAAATATTATAAAGGTTTATAGAGGTTGTGGAAGCTGGGAATGTTGGTGTAAAGAAGAACATTCTATTCCGTGGAAAACTTATGGAAAAAGTGGAAGTGTAAAGGTAATATTAATTCCAGCTCCAAAAGGTACTGGATTAGTTGTAGATGATGAAAGTAAAAAATTGCTAAGACTTGCTGGAATAAAAGATGTATGGAGTAAAACTTTTGGAAGAACTAAACAGCATATGAACTTAATTCAAGCAATGTTTGATGCATTAAAAAACATTCCAAAGTATAAAAAAGATTGAGCTAAATTATTAAATTTCTAAAGGCTTAAATATAATTTCAGGTTTTTTAATTATGTGATTTTTTAATTCTATTTTTCCAATTCTTTTAATTGAATTTTGTGGTTTAAAATTATAATTAAGCAGATCAAATATTTTTTCTGAACCTTTTGTTATAAAGGGCCAGAATAAAATAGCTAAATCTTTAACTAAATTTGCACTAATCATTATAATCTTATCTCTATTTTTTTCATTTTTCCATGGTTCGTTTTCTTGGAAAAATTTATTTGCCATCGATGATAATTCTAAAATTTTATATAATACTTTTTTTATTTCAACATTTTTAATAAAAATTTTTATTTCCTTTTTTGATTCTTTAAATATATTTAAAATTTTCTTATCTTCTTTATTTAATTTAGCATTTGGAATTTTTAGTGAATAATATTTTTCAATAAAACTTAAGACTCTATAGGTAAAGTTTCCAAAATTCCCAATAAGTTCTTTATTAATTTTTTCTTTAAATTCTTCAACAAAAAAATTTGTATCCTTATTTTCTGGTAAAATATAAGCTAAATAAAATCTTATATAATCGCTATCGATTTCATATAGTTTATCTTTAATTCTTATAAAAATTTTATCATTTTCTATTTCAAAAAATACACCCCAATTTTGACTTTTAGATATTTTTCTGTTTTCAAAATTAAGATATTCTAAACCAACAACATTATAAGGCAAATTAAATTCCTTAGTTCCCATTAAGATTGCAGGCCAAAATATAGTATGAAAAGGAATATTATCTTTTCCTAAAAAATGATATATTTTTGCTTTAGATCCTTTTAGCCAATAATTTTTCCATTCTTCTTCTTTTCCAATTTTTTCGAAATATTCTTTTGTTGATGAAATATAACCTATTGGAGCATCAAACCAAACGTAAAAAACTTTATCTTCGTATCCTTCCAGTGGAACTTTTATACCCCAACTTAAATCTCTAGTAATACTTCTTGGTTTTAATCCTTCTTTGATCCAGCTTATAGCAAAATTTCTTACATTTTCTTTCCAATGTTTATTCTTATTAATCCATTTTAATAGTTTTTTTTCTAATTTTCTTAAATCGATAAATAAGTGTTTTGACTCTTTAAATATAGGTCTATTTCCACAAATAGAACACTTAGGATTTATCAAATCTTTTGGATCTAATAATCTTCCGCAATTTTCGCATTGATCTCCTCTTGCTCTTTCATATTTACAATATGGACATGTACCCTCAACATATCTATCTGGCAAAAATTTTTTATCATTTTCACAATATGGTAAAATTATTTTATCTTCAAAAATATACTTGTTTTCGTATAATTTATTAAAGATATACTGAGTCATTTCGTGATTAGTCTTATTAGAAGTTCTTGAAAAGTTATCGTAATCAATTCTTAACCACTCATAAATTTTTTTGTGTAAAACGTAGTACTTATCACACAATTCTTTTGGAGTTGTCTTTTCTTTTATTGCAGCTATTTCAATTGGGCTTCCATGCTCATCTGTACCTCCAACAAAAAGAACATCATATCCAAAAATTCTTAATAATTTTTGAAAGATATCAGCAGGCAAATGAGATCCAGCTATGTTTCCTATGTGTGGTAAATTGTTTGTATAGGGTAGCGCAGAAGTTACTAAATACTTCATATAAATTTTCTTATTTCTACTTTTTAACTTTTTTGCTTTTTTTCTTCTTAACCTTCTTTTCTTTTTTCTTCTCTTTTTTTCCTATCTTTTTTTCCTCTTTTTTCTCTTCTTTCTTTTTTATTAATGGTATTATAACTTTTTCCTCTTTTTTCTCTATTTTCTTTTCTATAGTTTCTTCTTTTTCCAATTCAGCCTCTTTTTCTTTTATAATATTTTCTAATCCTAATCTCTCAACAATTTCCTTATATCTATTTCTTATTGTTACTTCAGTTAGTTTACATTTTTCAGCAATTTCTCTTTGAGTTCTTCTTTCTCCTTCTAATAAGGATGCAATAAATATTACAGCAGCAGCGATTCCTGTTGGACCTTTTCCACTTACAATTCCAGCTTTCTCTGCTTGCTCTAATAATTCTAATGCTCTTTTTTGAACTTTTTCACTTACATTTATTAAACTACAGAATCTAGGTATAAAATCTCTCGCATCTGCTGGCAATATTCTTAATCCAAGTTCTCTTGCAACATATCTATATACTCTTCCTAATTCTCTTTTATCTATTCCAACAACTTCAGCGATTTCATCAAATGTTCTTGGTGTATGTAATTCTTTTGCAGCATAATAGACTAAAGAAGCAATTATACCTTCTAGACTTCTTCCTCTTATTGCACCTCTACTTATTAACTGTTCGTAATACATTGCAGCTCTTTCTAAAACAGTTTTCGGAAGCTGTAATGAAGATACAATTCTTTGTAATTCTGATAATGCATAACTTATGTTTCTGTCTTTTGAAGTCGACAACCTTTTACTCCATTGAGTTAATCTATAGTATTGAAATCTTTTTTCGGTAGGAACCTTATATAGCTCTGCTGTTCCCTTTCCAACTTGTGTTGATAATCCTTTATCATGTTTAACAATAGACAATGGACTACCTGTTCTTGCTCTTCTTTCTAATTGTTCGCTACTAAAAGCTCTCCATTCTTGAGATAAATCAATGACATAATCTTCTAGGACAGCTCCACAATTTTGACAGAGATATTCGCCTCTACTTGAATCAAAAATTATGTTTTCGCTTCCGCAAACTTTACATTTTGATTTTTGTATTTCCATGTTATTACTTTGAAGTAAATTTGTTTTTTATCGATAAAAATAAATATTTTTCTGTTTTTAATATATATAGATTTCTACAAAAAATTATATAAATAAGCATCAATAAACACCTTAAATTTGATCTAAAATAATATATTTTTGATAGTTTAATAAGTAATATATGGATAAGGTAATAATAAAGTTAGCAAGTAGAAATTTAGAAGAATTACAGAGAGTTACAAATGAAATTATTAGTATAGCAAAGAAGCACGGAATAATGTTTAAAGGTCCAATACCATTACCAACAAAAAGATTAAAAGTTTATACGATGGCAAATATTAAAGATGGTACTGGTCATGGAAATGCAACTTGGGAAGTTTGGGAGATGAGAATACATAAAAGATTAATTTATTTACAGCCAGATGAGAGAGTGCTAAAACAAATTATGAGGATTGATTTTGGTAATGAAATCGATGTGAAGATTAAGGTAATTTAAATTTTTTCTCTTAATCTTTATATGATTTATATTATAGTATTATTACCATTTTTAGCTATTTTTCTTTCTATCCTACTTTTAAGAGACTTATTCAAAGCATCTTTAATAACTTATTTAATAACGCTTTTTATTTCGTTTATTTATGGAGTTTATTTTCATGAAATTTTAATTGCGAATTTAGACTCATTATTTACTGCTTTTAGAGTTTTTTTGTTAGTCTTTTCTTTGCTATTACTATTTAAAATAGTAGAAAAAGAAAATAAGAGTTTTTTCCTTTCTTTTAAGCAGAAAAACTTTTTAGTTTTCATAACTATTGGAGTTTTCTTAACTATATTACTTGAAGGTTTAGTTGGATTCGGAACACCAGGAATGATATGTACAAAAACTCTTTATAATCTTAATTTTAATCCAGTGCTTTCTGCTTCAGTTTCTCTTATTTCTGATTCGTACTCGACTTTTGGAGCTTTTGCAACACCTATTATTATTGGTAATAAAGGTTTAGAAAGTTTAGAATTTGTTAAATTAGTTGGGTATGTTTTTTCTATACTAGCTTTTTTCATACTTTTTTCTTCTTATTTTCTATATACAAAGTTAGAGAAAAAAGAAAATATTAATTTTAACGAAATAGTTAAAATAATAATTGCTTTCTCAATTTTTTCTTTAATTGTCTTTGCTATATCTAGAACAGATTTTTTTGTCTTTACGATAATTTTTGCAGCTCTAGGAGCTATTATTTATTTATTCATCGAAAATGTTACTATTTTTAAAAATTTTTTAAAAGTTTTTTACCCTTTCTTTATTTCTATAATAGCTTTTGTCTTCTTGAAGTTTTTAAATGTAGAATTAATAAATAAGATATTATCTAATTTTAACATAGCTCCAATAGTTTTATTAATTTCTTTAATTTTAATCATTTTAAAAGAAAGAGAAGAAAAAATAAAAATATATAATGAGAGCTTAGATTTATTAAACAAATCTCTAAAATTATTTCTAATAATATTTTTCTTGTCTTTTCTTTCAAGTTATTTAACTTTTTCTGGAAGAAATTCTACTAATTCACCGAGCGTATTAGATATAATAAATCAACATCTAGTGAAAATTGATAAAGATGTTTATTTTTTCATTGCTCCCTTGATAGGAATTTTTGGTGCTTTTATATTTGGTTCTGCGACTTTATCTAATTTAACTTTTGTAAATATTCAAAAAGAAATAGCTTTAGAACTTGGTTTAGATGTTAACAAAATAGTGGCTTTACAAAATATTGGTGCGGGTTTGGGTAATATGATATCTTTATTTAATATAATAGCAATAACTACAATGATAGATGAATTAAAAGGAAAAGAAATAGAAATATTAAAAATAAATTTTGTTTTAGTAATTCTTTTCTTTTTCATTTCTTCTTTAATTATTTATCTTTTATAAAGAATTTGACTTATCTACAATTTCTATATCTTCAATTTCTAGAAAATGAGAAAGATTTTCAGATATCAGTTTAAATTTTTTTAATTTAATTTCCCTTTTAAATAAAGGGCAATCAAGTACTAAAGTCTCTGCTTCTCCGCCTTCAAAACATAGATCGAAACCAAATTTTTTACTTTTATTTATTAATTCGTTCAAAATTTTTTCATCTATAATTTTTCCTAAAAACTCTTTATCTAAACCTTCAGCACTAACTTTTGTTATAATTATTTTAAATTTTTTTTCCAATAAAAGTCTCCAATATTTTTCACAATCGATATTATGTAGAGGCATATATAGTTTTAAATTTAACTCATCACATACTTTTTTAAATCTAATATATTGATATTTACTTTTAATTCCACCTATTCCTATAGCATCGATTTCTTCAGAAAATTCTCTTAATTTTTCAATTAATTCTTCAACTTCTTTTTCTTTTTCTCCACTAACTTCAATATAAAAGTGCTTTATATTCATTAATTCTGCTTGTATCTTAGTTATATCTAATGCTACTGAATGAAACATATATGAATCTTTATTTTTAGGTTTAACAGTAAATAAATATTTAACTTTATAACCATCTTCAAAAGATTTTAAAATTGTGTAAGTAGAATCTTTACCACCGCTAAATAAAATTGCTATTCTCATAATTGTTTTAATGAATCATCTTATTTATGGAAAAACTTGTGTTTATTTTGGACATTGATTATCTGATAACAAAAGATGAAAAACCAGTTATAAGAATTTTTTGTAAAGATGAGAATGGTGAGAGTTATACAGTTTATTATAAAAATTTTTTACCATATTTTTATGTATATGTAGAAGAAGAGAAAATTCCGTCTTTTATTGAAAAAATTAAAGAAACAAAAATTGCTGGAGCAAAAATTGAAGAGATAGAAATTCAAAAAAAAGAATTTTTAGGAAAAGAGTTAAAAGTTTTAAAGATAGTAATAAACAATCCAAAAAAAGTTCCAAAAGTTAGAAAATATATTAAGGATAATTTTGAAGAAGTTATAGAAACGTTTGAATATGATATACCTTTTTATAGAAGATTTTTAATAGATAATGACATTTCTCCATCTTCCTGGATTAAAGTTGTTGGAATAGAAAAAGATAAAAAAATTTTAGCAACAAGAATTGAAAAGATAGAACTTCAAAAAATTCCAAAAATGAAAATATATGCATTTGATATAGAAGTTTTCGAAGAAAAAAATTCCCAAAAAATCGCTTTAATCTCAATTGTTGGAAATGATGGATTTAAAAAAACATTAAGTTTGGAATTTGGAAGTTTTAAGATAGAAAATTGTGAAGTATTTAAAACTGAAAAAGAATTAATAAAAAAATTTGTTGATATAGTAAAAGAAAGAGATCCAGATATCTTAGCTGGATATAATACTGATGGTTTTGATTTTCCTTTATTGAAAGAAAAAGCCGAAAAATATGGAATAGAATTAAATATAGGCAAAGAAAATTCGAAGATAAAAACTGTTAAGAGAGGTTGGATAAAAACCTTTAAAATTCCTGGAAGAGTCTATTTAGATATTTATGTTTATGTAGATCATATTTTGTCACCAACTATTAAAACAGAAGTTTTAACTTTAGATGCAGTTGCAAAAGAATTTTTAGGATATGGAAAGAAAGAAATGTCTTTTGAAGAAATGCAAAAAATATTTAAAGAGGGAAAAAACGTTGAAAAAATTATTGAATATAATGTTTGGGATTGTGAATTAGTTTTAAAATTATTAGAGATTTTCTTACCTCAACTAATATCTTTATCAAAAATAACTTATTTAAGCTTGTTCGATGTTTGTAGAAATACATATTCTCAATTAGTTGAAGCATATTTATTAAAAAATGCATTTAAAGATAATCAAATAGCTCCAAATAAACCAAAACACGAAGAATTACAAATTAGAAGATTGAAAACTCCATATAAAGGTGCTTTTGTCTTTGAACCAAAAACTGGAATACATGAAAATATAATTGTTTTTGATTTTAGATCTTTATATCCTAGTATTATAGTTACTCATAACATATCTATAGATACTTTTAATTGTGAACATCAAAAATGTAAAGAAGAAAATAAAGTTCCGGAGTTGAATTATCACTTTTGTACATTTAAAAAAGGTTTTATTCCTAAACATTTAGAATTTTTAATTGAAGAAAGAGCAAAAATTAAAAAAATTCTTAAAAATATAGATAAAAACAGCGAGGAATATAAATTATTAGATAGTTTTCAATATTCTTTGAAAATTCTAGCGAATGCAACTTATGGATATTTAGGTTATATAGGTGCTAGATGGTATAAAAGAGAGTGTGCAGAAAGTGTTACTGCTTTTGAAAGATTTTATATAAAAAATATTTCAGAAATGGCAAAAAAGTTTAATTTAGAGATAATATATGGAGATACAGATTCATTAATGGTTTCTAATAAAAATTTAACAAGAGAGCAGTTAATTGAGATTGCAAATAATTTTCTGAATCTTGTTAATAATTCTTTAAAGGGTAAAATGGAATTAGAATATAGAGGTTTTTATATTAGGGGAATTTTTGTTAAAAGGAGAGAAAAAGAGATAGGCGCAAAGAAAAGATATGCACTTCTAAGCGAAAGTAATGAATTAGAAATTAGGGGTTTTGAGACAGTACGAAGAGATTGGTGTAAGTTAGCTAAAAACATTCAAAGAAATGTTTTAGAAATAATATTGAAAGAAAATGATGTTAATAAAGCAATTGATTATGTAAGGAATGAGATAAATAAATTAAAAAATTATGATTTTAAGTTAGAAGATGTTACTATATATGAGCAATTAACTAAAGATATAAGCGAATATAAACAAATTAGCCCACATGTAATTGCTGCTAAAAAAGCTATTCAAAGAGGAATTAATCTATCTAAAGGTAGTATAATTCCTTTTGTAATTACAAAGTATGGTAGTAGTATTTCTGAAAAAGCAGAATACGTTTTATTTGCAAAAAAAGAAGATATAGATATCGATTATTATATAAACAACCAAATTTTACCAGCTGCCTTAAGAGTGCTTTCTATATTAAATATTAGTGAAACAGATATACTTAAGGGCACAAAACAAAAATCTCTACACCAATTTTTTAAATTTTAATTATATTTCATATTTCATATCTTATTCTTATCTTACCTTTTTCTTTTAGATTATAACCATAAAGTATTCCAAAAATTATTCCAGCTAAATGCGCTTGAGATGCTATACCAGTTTTTACGCCAAAGAATTGAAATAAAGTTGCTAAACTTTCTACTATAATCCAGAAAAATGCAAAAAACAAAATTGGAATTGGAACAAAATAAACTAAAACTATTGTTGTTGGTCTTAAAATTGCTAAAGTTCCGATTATTCCATAAATTGCTCCGCTTGCTCCAACAGCTGGTATATTAATTTCATTTAATAAAATACTAGTAAGAATGTATGCAATACTTCCAATAATTCCGCTTAAGAAAAAAACAAGTAAATACCTTTTACCTCCTATTACCTTTTCTAAAACACTACCAAATATAAATAGGGCAAAAGAATTGAAAAAAAGATGAATTTCATCACCATGTAAAAAAATAGAAGTTACAATTCTATAAATTTCTCCTTCAAAAACTTTGCTTGGAATTAAAGCTAAAAATCGTGTATAACCTTCGATTAAAATTTGAAAAATAAAGCTAATAAAAATCAAAGCTAATAGTATTAAAGTATATTTCATTAATTGTTTTTTTACAATTAAACTATTTATTTTTAATGATAAGAACTATATGCCCAAAGTGTGGAAAGGAAACAAAAATATTTATTGAAAAATTTTGTTTAGATTGCTTTAGAAGAGATTTTGAAAATAGGATTAAAATTCCTAAATTTATTTCAATTTATAAATGTAAATATTGTAATAGATATTCCTTATCTAAAAAATACTTGTTCAATTCTTATGAAGAAGCTTTATCTCATTTTTCTCTTCATTATGATATTTTCAAAAAAATTAATTTAGATAAAAACTTTGAAATATTTGAAAATAGAATATCGATAACTTTTTTAAAAAATAATATAATTATTTCAAAAAAAGAAATAGAAGTAAGAGAAAAACCATTTGTTTGTAAGTTTTGTGCTATGAAAAATAGCGGTTATAAGCAAGCAATAATTCAACTTAGATTTGAAGTTAGTGAAGAGTTACTAAAAAAAATTCAAAATATAGTTGAAAAAAGAAATAAGACAGACTTTTTAAGTTTTATATCAAAGATAGAGAAAAGAAAAGAGGGTATAGATTTATATATTGGTTCAAAGTCAACTGCGTATGAAATATTAAATTTTATATCTAAAGAATTTCCTATAGAGTATAAAATATCGAAAACTTTAGTTGGAATAAAAGAAGGAAAAAAAGTATATTTGGATACGATATTAATAAGAAAAATATGAGTGAGGAAACCAAAGTTAGAATTGCTGATGAAAAAAATGGAGAAACGTACGCTTTAGTTGAAATGTTCTATGCTGGAGATAAAGTTAAAGTTATTTGTGAAGATGGAAAAGAAAGAATGGCAAGAATTGCTGGAAAAATTGCGAGGAAATTTTGGGTTAAGGTCGGAGATGTTGTATTAATAAAAAAATGGCCTTTTATGGATGATAGATGCGATATTATACATGTATACACTCAATCTGAAGCTAATTGGTTAAGAAAGAATGGATACATAAAAAATTTGCCAAATGAGCCTAGAATTTAAAGAAGAATTAAAAGTATATTCTAAGGTTTTAGATGATTTAACTGTAAAAGCTTTAGTTGAGTTAAGAAATAAAATGATAATTTTTGGATTAGTAAAAATTATTAAAGAAGGAAAAGAAAGTGTTGTTTTTTTGGGAAAAGATTTTGAAAAAAATTATGTTGCTATAAAGATATATAGGATATATCATTCTGATTTTAAGATGATAAGAAATTTATTAGTTTTAGACCCTAGATATGAAAGGATAAAAAGAGAGAAAAGAAATGTAGTTTTTTATTGGTGCAATAGGGAATATAGAAATTTGAAACTTGCTTATGAAAAAGCGAAAGTTAATTGTCCAAAACCTATAGCTTCATATCAAAATATTTTAGTAATGGAATTTTTGGGAGAGAATGAAATTCCATATCCTTTATTAAAAGATGTTAAGTTAGATTATGAAATTGCGAAAGATTTCTATAATCAAGTAATTGAGAATTTAAAAAAATTAAAGAAAATAGGCTTAGTACATGGTGATTTAAGTGAGCATAACATTTTAGTTGGTAATGATAAAATCTATCTAATCGATTTTAGTCATGGAGTAAAAGAAGATTCAATAGTTTATGAAAAATTATTTAGAAGAGATTTAGAAAATATTAATAGATTTTTTTCTAAATTTTTATCAGAAGACGAATTAGTTTTAGAAATTTAACTTTTTTGAATTAATATTGCGTTAACTACTCCATGTTGCGAGGGTCTCGATGTTACTTTAGCTAATCCAATTTCTGTTTTTATTATTGCACCTTTTGTAATTATTTTTCTTCTTTCATAAAGAGGGTGAGCTTTATTTTCTATAACATCTAAAATTTTTACCTTTTTATAATTTTTTCCATCGAATACATTAGCATATGTTGCAAATCTTAGCTTAAATTTTTTATTTCCACCTTTAGTTCTTCTTACTATTTTTCTTTCTCTATCTCTTAATTCTACTAATATTTCATCCCCACCTAAATGACATTTCTTTTTAACTTTATAACGAGGAATAAATTTTGCTCCTGTAGGAGTTCTTCCCTTAATTTCTTCGTGATATTTAGCCATAACAATTATAAAATTATAAATTTATAGATTTCTGTCTTTAAAATAGATAAATTAAATGAGAGGAAATGAAAATAATTTTAAAAAAGTTGTTTTAGATATTGCTAAAAAATCGATAGTCAATTTCGTAAAAAATAAGAAAGAAATTGAAATAGATTTAAATAGTTTACCTAAACAATTTTCAGAATTAAAAGGAGTTTTTGTTAGTATCTATAAAAATAATAATTTAAGAGGTTGTATAGGATTTCCTTATCCTATATATCCTTTAGCAATTGCAATATCTAAAGCAGCAAAAGAAGCTTGTAAAGATCCTAGATTTGAAGAGTTAAAAGAAGCAGAATTAAAAGATATAAAAATAGAGGTAAGTATTTTGGGCGAAATGAAAAGAATAGATAATAAAGTTAAAAACAGAATAGATATACTAAACATATTAGATAAAAATAAGGGCTATATGATAGTTAAAGGATTTCAATCTGCGCTATTTTTACCACAAGTATGGAAAATAATTAAAGATAAAAAAGAATTTTTAGAAAATTTGTGTTTAAAAGCTGGTTTAAGAAAAGATTGTTGGTTAGATGAGGAAACAGAAATTTACGAGTTTGAAGCAGAAATATTTGAAGAATAAAAGAATAATTTATCAAATATTTAGACGATTAAGTTAACTTCTTTTTTTGAATTTTTTTCTAGATATTCAAAAAAATAATTAAAAAATTTCTGTCTCAAAATAGCATTTCTAATCATTTTAGAATTTGCTAAATCAACTATTTTAATAAAATTTTCTAAAGAAATTGTAAGTTCCGAATTAATTACGATAGGAAAATCTATTCTATCTAAACCAGTAACCTCTAGAACAATCTTTTCTTTTTTTAAACTTATTATACCGCTATGTTTAAAGCCAACATCTCTCGCAATTTTTAATACATCTCTCGCAAATTTTATTTTTGGAAAAACAAGATGAATAATAAATGGCTCTTGTTTAAACCAGATCAAGTCGTTTTTTATATTTTCTTTTAAACTTTTAATTATTTCTTCAGCATTAACTTTTTCATGCCATTTACCTATAAAAAATGAATCTTTTTTATTTCCTTTATCAACTAATAGCGCAATTCTTCCTGCGCAACTAGAAGTTGAATAAACAATTTCGTACTCATTAATTTTTAACAATTCTTTTTCTATTGGCTTATCTACTTCATTATTTTTAATGGCTTCTAAAAGATTTCGTATCGCAGATTTTTTCCTTTCTTTAAATATTTCAAACCGATTCATAAATTTTTAATTAACTTAGCACATTTTTAATCAAGTTACTAAAATGTGATTTATATTTATTTAGATCAAAACTTATTTTATTTTCAAATATTTCTTTTCTATAAGCTTCTAAAAGTAAATTTTCTAAATTATAATATTTGGCAGCTGTAGTTATTTTTTTATAATCAAAATATGGAAATTTCTTATCAAAATTTTTGTCTCTCAATAAATGATGATCAATTATAATCCACTCGTAATTTATTTCTTCAAAAATTTTTTCCATATGTTTAACTCCAATTTTAAAACTTTCTTTTTTTACTTTATATCCTTCTAATATGGTTGGAAAGCCATCTATTATAAGATATTTTGGTTTGTGATCTAAAACAAAATTTAATGCATTTTCATCTATTAAAAATTGGGCATCACTTCCGAAAAAGAATTTTTCTTTTTTATATTTAAGTAATAGTGTAATAACTCTTCCAACTTTTGAGTTAACTTCACCATGCCATACAGGTTCAGAAAAAATTATTTTAGTTCTTCCAATTTTTATTTCTTCGTTATCTGCAAATTCGTATTCTATTTTAAACTTTTTCAAATTTTCTTCGAACAGTTTTCCTCTTTTTCTTGCACTATAATGTTCTTTTTCAAAATTTTTTATTAGAAATTTACAATTTCTAAAACTTTCAAAAAAATTAGTATCGTTTGGTCTAGGATGATGATCATAATGATAATGAGTAACTATTGCATAATTACAAAAATTTCCTATTTTGTAAATTTGCTTCAGATAAAAATTCAGCATATCTATTTCTAAATTACTTGGCTCCAATCCAAATCTTTTTGGAGCTAATGCAGCATAAGGATCTATAATTATTTTTAAATTATTGATACATACTAAGGTACACATACTTCTTACTCCTAAAGAATCAAATGCAATTGGATAAATTTTCATAAAGAAAAATAAATATGGAAAAGATATTACTAGATACAAATTTTTTAGTTTATTTAATAAAAGAAAAAAAATTTAGATTATTCGAAGATTTTTTAGATGAAAATTTTGGAAATTACGAGATATATATTCTAGAGGGTAGTTTAGGAGAAATAGGAAATATAAATAAAAGATATTTAAAAGCAGTGAAATTATTAATTAGAAGCAATAAAATTAAAGTAATAAAAGAAAAAGGAAAAGTAGACGAATTAATAATTAAGTACAAAGACAATTTTATAATTGCTACACAAGATGAAAAAATTCTTAAAGAAGTAAAAAGAAAAATAATAAAAACAAAAAAATACTTTAAGTTATTCTAAATTTCTTAATTCAATTTTTTTGTTATAGTTTTTCGCTTTTAATTCTTTTACAATATATTCAAAAGCTTCTTCTGGTTTTGTATGAGTTCCGCATATAAAAACATCAACTAAAGCATATTTATATTCTGGATAAGTATGAATAGATATATGAGATTCTGCAACAATAGCTATTATACTAATTCCTCCACCTCCACCAAATTTATAGGAAGTAATTCTTATTAACTTAGAATTAGAAATTTTTACTGCTTCTTTTACAATTTTTCTTAATTTATTAATATTACTAAGAATTTTTTCATCACATTCATATAAACTTCCAAATACATGCTTTGCTACTACTCTCATCTTTGTTCATAATAATAATTTTAATTTTTATTTTTATATTAAATCGATTTCTTTTTTTTCCATTTTTTTACTTTCTTCTATAAAGTCGATATCTTTTCCTATATTCTTTTTTTGGAATTCATGAATTTTGACTAAAGCGGGAATTTTTATCATAGGACCAATAACGATAGCTTCTCCAATATTTAATGAAGATAAATGAACTAATAATTCATCTGTTAACATTTCACTAGCTGCTTGTACATATTTTTGATCGTTAGGTTCAACTAATTTTAAGATTATCATATTATTTGCTTGACTTAATACATTAGCATCTAAAGCTTTTGGTCTTTGACTTACTAAGCATAATCCAACTCCAAATTTTCTACCTTCTCTAGCAATTCTCGAAGCCCAATATTTTGAAAATGTATCAAATTCTTTTGGAATTAATATATGAGCTTCTTCTATTATAACGAATATTGGAAAACTTAATCCTTTGCCACTTGTTACGAATTTCTTTCTTTCCTCTAAAATCTTTCTTAAAATATGACTTACAAAGATATCTGCTACCTCATCATCTACAGAACCTAAATTTAATATGTTAACTTTTCCTTTTTCTATTTGATTAACAATATCATCGTAACTTAAATCGAAAATTTCTCCAAACTTTTCTTTAAATTCTTCAACCTTTAAAATTACTTTATATATAGATTCTTCGGAACTTCTTTCTCTTTTTGCAAAACTATCTAATTCTTTAATTAAAGAGTTAAAAAAATCGTTTATATTCAAACTAATTTTCATATTAATTATCTTTTCTTTTACACTTTCCCAAGCTTTTCTGAAATACATCTCTTGAATATATGCTTCTTCTCCGATATTCATCATTCTTGCAGCTTCTTTATAATGTAAATGGATTGGATTAATTTTTGTTGGTAATATCTTTTTTTTCGAAAATTCTGCATCTACATATTCGCTATGCATATCGAAAATTAAACTTGTAACGCCTTTTTTTGCTAACTCTTCAACTATTACACATACAGTATTGGACTTCCCTGCTCCAGTTATAGATAGAATTGCTAAATGTCTAGAAATCATTTTATTTACATTAACATAAACTTCAACATTTTCATTTGTTAAAAGCTTTCCAATACTTATAGACTTTTCGTCTTTTCCAAAAATTTTCTCTAAGATTTCCTTAGTAGCAATTTTGATTGCTGTACCTGGTTCTGGAGGGATTTTTGGTAATTTTAAATTCTCTATATCTCCTAGAATTTTTATTTTTCCTTTTATTACATAACTCTCTTCAAATTTTTTAATTGATTCTATTTCTTCTTCACTTAGCAATTCTTCATTTATTGTAGGATTAAATCTTATTAGATCTTCTATCATTCCTAAAATCTTTTTATTATCATACTCTAAAATAACATATTGTCCAATTTCTGGCATTTTAGTAGATATAAATGTAACTTCGTTAATTCTTGCCTCCCCAACACATCTACCTATTATCATAATACTTCTCTTCCGGTTTCTTCTTTTATTCCTAAAATTTTTGCAAACCTTTCCATATCTTTATTGGATATTTTTGCTTCTTTATGTGCTTTTTTTAAGATATATGGATAACCTCTATAGTCAAAAAATTTAATCAATGAAACTATTTCTTCAATTCTATCTTTATTTTTCTCAAAAGTTTCAACTTTATAGACTAGTGAAGATTTTTTTAGTTTAAAATAAAACGTAATAATTCCAAAATTTTTTTCTTTAAATATTTCGTTTGAAAATCCTACATCAATTTCTTCAATTTTTTTAATTGGGGTTTTCGATATTGAAAATATTAATTTATCGCTTTCTTCAAAAAAATTTAAATAATTTTTTCTTTCATTTGGTGGAATAAAATTTAAAAAATAAATTAAAGAACCATCGAGAATTATATTAAACTCTTTACAATAATTTTTGGCAATTTCTATCTCCTTTTTTAACATTTCAGATTTCAAAAAATCTTCTAAATAAATAAAATCTTCTACCATATCAAAAATTGGAAAAACATCAACTTTGATTTTTGAGTTTTCATAAATTACGCTAGCAATATTAATTGCATAAAAAACTAAAGATCTATACTTTAAGAAATTATAACTTCCATCTATTGCAATACATTTATCTTCTTTTGCTTTTGGTAAATAATAATTCCATTTTTCTTTTAAGTTTAATTTTGAAGCATTTTTTATTTCATTTATTTTTTTCTTAATAATCTCCTTATTTTTTAAAAAATTTAGTAAAACTTTATAATTCATAATACAATAGAAATCTTTATATTCTTTAAACTTTATATATTAATAATATAAAAGGACATGGAACAGTTTAGAATTTCATCAGCAACAAATTCTATAGAGGATCAATTCAGTTATAATTCTATTTGTTTTTCTAATATAGAAAAATTAAAAATGAAAGGTATAGATACAAATCTTCTAAAAATAAAAGCCGGGGGGGAAACCGTCCTCAAACCCGGTTGAGAAATGAATTAAATAAAATTTTATCTAGTTCTTTCTTGCGTTTTGAATTCGATTTTTATGAAGACTTTTGGGATTTTGATTACTTTGAAATATCTAATGAGGAATCACCTCTTTCTGTTATAAATTGTATTATTTGTAAAGAACCTTTATATTTAACTTTACCGAAAAGTGATACTAATAAAGAGATATTGGAAAAAATTATTAATTTTTTGAAAGATAAGAAAGTAGATCAAAAAGAAATTGAAAGAATCGAAAAGCTAAAAACACTACCAATTTGTAGATGGGATTTATTTAAGATATTGGGAGATATTTTGGAAAACTATAAAGATTTAAAAGGATTTTTTGAGAAACTTTCATTCTTTTATGAGTTCGAAAATCTAAGAAAAGAAAAAAGAATTTAAATATATATTTTTCATACATATTTTTGTATGCCAATAAGCAAAGCACCATATAAAAGAACTTATCAGCATACAAAAGCTAGAGGTAATGAATATCATATTCACTGTGATTTGTGTGGTGGATTATATCCTAGATATAAAACCTTTATTATAAATAAGAAATTTTCAATAAAAGATCCTCTTATATTAAAAAACGTAAATCCAAACTTAGTTAGTTTAAGTTCTGTAAAATTAAGAGTCTGTCCAAAATGTGCAAGATTTTTGGGAGTAGTTCAACCAGGAAAAGCTGTAAGAAAAAAACTAAAAATGTAGAATAATTTTATTTATGAATGAAAAGGAAATAAGAATTCCGGAAAAATTAGAAGATCTAAATATTTCTTATGAATTAATAAAATCTTTTGCATATGCTCATATTTTTTATGATAGAAATTTAAAGTCAATAGTTTATGAAGTAATTGAGCCACAATTAAGTGATAATGAAAAAAAACAGTTAGAAAAGATAAAAGAACTTATACTAGAATACTTAGATGTTAATATAATAGCTATTAAAGATAGGGAAAAATTAAATAAGTTATTAGAAGACGCAATTAAAAAAGTTTTAAAAATATTAAAAGTTAAAATTGATAGCGAAAGCTTATTGAAGATTTCTTATTATATTTCTAGGGATTTTATAGGATTAGGTAAGATAGAACCTCTAATGAATGATCCATATATTGAAGATATAAGCTGTAGCGGAATAAATATTCCAATTTATGTAACACATAGATATTTTGGGAACATAAGAACTAATATAATTTTTAATGATGTCGATGAATTAAAAGAATTTATTATAAAATTAGCTCAAAGATGTGGAAGACATGTATCTTATGCAGAACCACTATTAGAAGGTTCTTTACCAGATGGTTCTAGAGTTAGTGCAACATTTAGCGAAGAAGTTTCCCAAAGAGGACCTTCCTTTACTATAAGAAAATTTACCGAAAAACCTTTCTCTCCAATTGAATTAGTAGAATTAAAAACGATAAACATAGAAGCTTTAGCTTATCTTTGGTTTTTGATCGAACATAAAATTTCTTTTTTAATTATTGGTGGAGTAGGAAGTGGAAAAACAAGCTTATTAAACAGCCTTGGAATTTTTATTAAGCCAGAAGCAAAAATAGTTAGCATAGAAGATACTAGGGAATTAAGATTTATGCATGAACATTGGGTTCCTTTGGTTACTAGAACAGGTTTTGGTTTACCTTTACCTACAGGATCAAAATATGGAGAAGTAAATTTATTCGATTTATTAAGAGAAAGTCTTAGAATGAATCCAGATTATGTTATTGTTGGAGAAACGCGAGGAAAAGAAGTTTATGTAATGTTTCAAGGTATGGCTTCTGGACATGCAAGCGCATCAACATTTCATGCAGAAGATGTAACATCGCTAGTAAAAAGACTAATTTCTCCACCAATAGAGTTACCAGTAAGTTTATTAGAAGCATTAGATTTAGTAATAGTGATGAGAAGAGTAAGAGAAAAGGGAGAATTTGCAAGAAGAGTTCAAGAAATAATAGAAATTGTTGGTCTTGATGAAAAAGGAAATATAATGCAAAATATTGTATTTAGATGGAATCCATTTGAAGATATTTTAGAAAAAGTTAATGAAAGCATATTAATTTCAAGGATATGTGAAAAGTTTGGATTATCTTTGGAAACTGCAAAAAAAGAAATAGAGAATAGAAAAAAAGTTTTAGAATGGCTTCTTAAAAGTGGAAAAAGAACTTATGAAGAAGTTGTAGAAATTATAAAATTATATTATAGGGATAAAAACTTTTTAATGAAAATCATTGAGGAAAAAATAGAATACGAAGAAGCAAAAAAAATAATTCTAAAATTAAGGGAAAATTTGCTTGCTAAAGAATTAGGTTATATTTTTGTAATTGAAAGTTAATTATTTATGAGTTTTGAATATCAACTATTTTCTTGGTTGGTAGAAAGAACAAAAAAATTTCCATTTTTTTTAAGAATAAGAAAAGCCTTAATAGCTACAAGATCAAAAACGCTATATTCTGTTTATTTGGCTAGAATTTTTTTCTTTGTTTTCTTATCCTTAATAATAGGTATAATATTTCTTTTTATACCCATTTCTCTTCCTGACAATTTGTTAATAATAAAATTTTTATTTCCAATTGTTTTGCCTATTATTACATTTTTGACATTTTATTTTAATATATTCCAAAAAGAGAGTTCATATAAATTTCAAATAGAGTCAAATTTTATACCATTAGTTTCTCACATGATTTCTTTAGCAGAAAGTAATATTAATCCTTATCTAATTTTTAAAATAATTTCTAAATTTGAGGATGAGTATGGAGCAATTTCTAAAGAATTTAAAGAAATAATTACTAGAGTAGAAGTTTATGGGGAAGATTTTATTTCTGCAATACGAAGAGTTGCTTCAACTTCTTGTTCTTTATTGTTTCAGAAATTTTTAAACAATATAGCATCTATAATTGAAAGTGGTGGGGATTTGAAAAATTATTTAAAAGTAACTTATGATTATCTAATGTTTGACTGGAAAATAAAGAGAGAAGATTTTTTACAAAAATTAGGTACGATAAGTGAAATATATGTAGGTTTAGTAATATCTGCACCACTTCTTCTAGTTTCTATAATCGTTGTTATGGCAGCAATTCAAGCAAATATTGGTTTTATTTCTTTAATGGACTTGTTAAAAATTTTTTCATATATAATATTACCATTTTTAAACATAATTTTTTTAATGATAATAAAGACTATCGAAGTTGAAATATGAAGCTCGAAGAAATTTTAACAATACTTATATTAATTTTTTTAGGAATATTTATATTTTTTCTAAACAATTTTCTTCTCTCTAAAATATTCAAAAATATAGTTATTCAAACTTCTTTAAATGTTTTAGCAATCTTTATTCCATTAATAGGTATATTTTTGATTTTTAATGAAAAACATAGAAAAAGAAAGGAAATGGAATTTTTCTTTTCAATTTTTTTAAGAGATTTATCGGAAAATATTAGAAGTGGAAGAAGTATAATATCTTCACTGGAAAATTTAAAAGATTTTGATTATAAATCTCTTTCACCTCTAATTAAAAAAATGTATTCTGAAGTAAAACTCGGAATACCTTTTGATAAAGCTTTGAATAATTTAGCTAGAAGAAGTGAATCTAAATTAATCAAAAAAATTAGTATAACTATTGGAGAAGCTTTAAAAGCAGGTGGAGATGTAAATACAACAATAGAAGCGGTTATAAGAAGTATTATAGAAACAGAAAAAGTAAGAAGAGAAAGAGAAATGATATCAGCACCAACAAAAATAAATGGTTTTATGATTTATTTCATGTTTTTAATAATAATGATAATTTTAGTAAAATTTTTACTTCCAGCAGTTCAACAATCTCAGCAACTTGCAATAAATATCCAAGAAATTAAAGAAATTCTAATACACTTAATTTTAATTCAAAGTTTCTTTAGTGGTATGTTAATAGGAAAAATGAGTGAAGGAAGCATAATTCCAGGATTAAGATATTCAATTGTTCTTATGCTAATTGGCTATGTAGTTTTTTCAATTTTGATTTAATTATCTACATATAATTTCTCTTTTTACATCTAGACATTGAATGCTTCTAATTTCTAAAGTAAAATCTTTATTTTGAAAATTAGAAGGAATTTGTTGAGTAAATGCTTTATAATCTCCTCTATTAATTTTTTCATTAAGATCTTGTGAATCAACATCTATAATATTTCCATTTTCGTCTCTTTCGATAAAATTTATTTTTAAACCATTAATGACTATTGGTCCGTTGTTTAAAAGTATTATTCTAACTTGATCATTATTTTTTGCACATGAAATAACTTCAAATTTCATTAATGAACATTCTATTGTAATAATTTCCTCTGAAGATTTATTAATTTGAGCTGTTTGTGTACCAACATAACTTGCTACCCATAAACCTAATATTCCAGCAATGGCAATTGTTAGGGCTATTAAAATTATTGTAGCAATTAATGGGGATATTCCTTTCATAAATAATTTATTTTCAAAATATTCTTATATTCTTCTTACCTACTTAAAAAAATATAAAAGGGTAAAGCTTTTTATATATAATGAGGACATGTCCAAAGTGTGGAAATATATTAATACCAAAGAGAACAAAAAAAGGAATAGTTTTTTACTGTAAAAAATGCGATAAAAACTATTCTTTTGAAGATGATATAAAAATAACGACTAAAGTAAAGAAGGAAAGCGAGGAAGCAATTTTAATTACTAAAAAAGAGTCAGAAAAAAATTTACCAAAAACAAAGGTTATTTGTCCGAAATGTGGTAATGAGGAAGCATATTATTATGTACAGCAAACAAGGAGTGCTGATGAGCCACCAACAGTATTCTATATATGTACAAAATGTAATTATTCTTGGAGGGGATATGAATAATTTAAAGCAATTTTTGTCAATAACATTTTATGTATAAATATATTGATCCTAAAGAAATTACAAAAGAACTAAAAGATGGAAAATATTTTACCTATTCCAAAATAAGCGAAGTCAGAGATGAAGGTTTTAAAATAGAAGACTGTAATATTTTTTTTCTTTCTATATTTAAAGTAAATACAAACGATTTTGTAAGAATTTTTTTTACAAAAGATAAAGAGGATTTTATAGTTGATATAGTTCAGAAAATTGATTTTGAAAAGTTCAAAAAAGTAAATGAAATTTTCTTTAAGTATAAAAACCTTTATATTTAAATTAAATATTATTTTTATGTTCAGGGTATCAACATACGAGACAACAATGTTTAAAGATGTTTTTGATAGTATAAGTAAGTTAGTAGAAGAAGGTGTAATAAAACTTGAAAAAGATAAAGGTTTAATATTTACCGCTGCAGATAAAGCTTTAATTTCTGTAATAAGACTTAATATATTACCAATAGCTTTTGAAGAATTTGAGGTCGAAAAAGAATCTATAGGAGTAAATTTAGACGAATTAAAAACAATTTTAAAAAGAGGAACAAAAAAAGATAAATTAGTAATGTATGACGAAGCAGGTAAACTAGTAATTTCTTTCGAAAATTCTGCAAGAAGAAAGTTTACTATGCCGATATTAACTTTAACAGAAGAAGAGTTACCAAATATAGATGCTTTAACATTTAAAGCAAGAGCAGAAATAGCTAGTGAAGGTTTTAAAAGAATTTTAGATGATGCAAAACAGATTGCTGATGAAATAGAAATATCTACGAATGGAAATAAAATAAGATTTTATGCTATTGGTGAGTTAAGTTCTTTAGATATAGAAATCGAGAGAGGTCAAGACATTTTATTTGATTTACAGGTAGAAGAAAATAGTAGAGCAAGATATCCATTAGATTATTTAGTTGCAATGAGTAAAGTAGCAAAAGTTGCAGATACAGTAATAATCCAATGGGCAACAGATTATCCAATTAAGTTAACATTTAAAGAAACTGATAAAATGATATTAGACTTTGTTGTAGCTCCAAGAGCTACAGAATAAATTTAAGTTTTATTGGCAAATCTCTTTTATCTTTTGTTTTAAAATTACAAAATTTGCAATAATAATATTCAATAATTTTTTCATTTCTTAAATTTATCGAATATTTTTCAAATAATGGAGAAAAACATATAGGACATTTATCTAATTCTTTATCAACTTTTTTTGTAGAATATTTAATTTTATAACCAACTTTAATTATAATTTTTCTAATTTTTTCTTTAGATGGTAAATTTTTATTGCCAATTTTTTCTTTTAAATATTTTATAAGTTTATCTTGAGATTCAAACACAATTTTTTTATTATAAGCATCTTTCAATATTTCAAATATTTCTTTTTCACTTGCTTTTTCTCTTTTTCTAGCTTTTTTTAATTTTTCAATTTTAACAAAAAAACTAATATTTTTTTCCATAACAACATAAAAAATTTACTTTTTAAATGAAAAAAGTTTTGTACTTTTTTCTATTTAAATTGGACCGGCCGGGATTCGAACCCGGGGTCTCCGCCTTTTTCTTTTTAAATGCGAAGGCGGCGCTTTTCCGCTAAGCTACCGGCCCCTATTTTATTCTTAGAAAACTTATCATAATTTTAAACTTAAATGTTATTTGTTTTTTATTTATATTCTTCTCCTGCCCATTCTTCTGGTCTTTTTCTAAATCTTTCTATTGCTTCTCTTCCTAAAATTGTATGTGTTTCTTCTGGCCAAACAATTAGTCCTTTTAACGGTTCTAGTGCATGTCGAAAAATAATTTCTTTTTCTCTAATAAATTGTTCGTCAAATCCAAAAAATTCAGAATAGTATTCTTTTTTCTTTTCTATTTCATTTGGTTCTATATTCATTTCTAAATATTTCTTAATTATTCTTAATGCTAATATTACAGTTCTTAAAAATTGAAATGGTAATTGTCCACCACCTCTTTCAAAAATTAAATAACTATATCTTTTTAAATTATTTTTTTTCTCATCATTAAAACCAGCCTTTTTTAATTTAAACGAATATTCATAAATTAAATATTGTTCATCACTTCCAATATCGAAGGGAATGTGTGTAGTTCCAAAATATGGTTTTGGAATTCCTATATGGTATATTGCGACTCTTGAATAAATTTCGTTTTTCCATTTTTCAATATATTTAATTAATTCTTCTATTTCATTGTTTATATTAAATGCATTAGATAATAAATGTTCTGTATCAATACATGCAGCAAAAGCTTTTTCATTTGTATTATATCTAACTTGAAATTCTAAGTTCAAAGCTTCACTTGTAATAAAGACATCTTTTAATCTACATATTCTTCTCAATCCTTCATAAGGTGGAGAAGCTTCTGGAGTTTCTATTGCAATAAAAAATGCTTCTTCTCTATCAACTCCAATCTTTCTAAGTTCCTCTATTATTATTTTCAATTTTTCATACGGACTTTTTTTCGCAAATTCTTCAATTCTTTTTCTTTCTTCTTCATTTAAATGAATATTCCTTCTTTTTGTTTCATCCAAAATTTCGGGAAAATTCTCTATACCAACTAAAAAATGAGAAATTGAATAAACGATTGAAGCTAAAACATTTAATTTTGGAGTTAAATTTATCTCTCCTCTTTCAAAATCTATTAATTCTTTTTCAAATTTAATGTCTAATTTTTTATAAGCTTCTCTTACGTGCTCTTCAATTTTTTTCCCATCCAATAATCTTTTAATTAAAAATTCACAAGTCTTTTTTGATAAGAAAGATTTATAATTTGGTTCGAAATAACCAAATTCAACATCCTTGCATACTAGTACCATAGCTATATCTTCATAAAGTATTGCACCTTTTGCTATTCCTCTTTCATACTGTTGCTTATATATTAAATAAGAATTTTCTAAACTTTCTAATTTCGCTTTTTTAAATTCATTTTCTAAATTTTTTTCTTTAAAGAAAATTTCTACTTTTTCAAATAATTTTTTAATTTTTGGATATATATCTCTTAAAAAATTAATTAAAGAAGGACTGCCAACTTTTTCTTCAATTCTTATTATGTTTTCATCAATTAACTTAATTCCAATTTCCTTAAGATTATTAAAAGAACTAACGATATTATCTATATTAATCTCACTTATGTCTTCTTTTATTTTCTCTAAAATTTTTCTTAGATCTTCTTCAGATATTTTATTATCTTTAAAAGGGATGTATAACGAATTAATTAAAGCAAGAGATAGTGGAGAAGGAATAAAACCTGCGAATCTTCTAGAAACCTCTCTTTTAAATAAAATTTCAAATAGATTTTCTAGAAACCATTCTTTTAATTTCCTTCTTTTTTCTAAGAAACTATCCCAATCTGTATTACCCTCTGGAGTTGTAGTTAAAACTTCTGATAATATTTCTTTTTCCCTAAAGTATGCATAACCAACAACCAATTCTTTACTTGCGTGATAAATTGTATAGTGTGGAAAAACTTCTTTTGAATAATTATTCCTTTTTATTTCTTGCAAGATTTCGTATAAAAAAATTAAATCTCTATTTAGAATTAAATGAGATAATTTCCAAAGAATAAAATTTATTGGTTCTAATGTTTGATAAACTTCTCCAATTAATAATCCATGTAATGCCCATTGAATATTCATTTCTTGAATTAATCTAGAAATTCTTTTAATTAAATTTGGTTCTACAAATTCTCCAAAAACTTCTTGATCTATTTGAAAGAAATTACATCCAACGGTATATCCATATCTTAATTTTTCTTCTATTCCTGCAAATTCTCTTGCAATCTCAGCACCAGCAGCTCTAGCAATTTGAAAAACACCAGGAGTAATTCCTATAACATACATAAAATATTTTATCCGATTTTAAAATATGGAAAAAATTATTATTTTAACAGAAAAACCTACTGCTATGAGAAAAATTGCATATAGTTTATTTCCAATAGCTAAAAAAATAGTTAATAATAAAGTTCCTTATTTCGTTTCTTATTATAATAATAAAATTTATTATGTTGTATCTGCTTTGGGTCATTTATTTAAATTAGAACCCCAAGAAAATAACTTTGATTATCCAATTTTCAATGCCGATTGGGAAATAGTAGATAATAGAGCAGAAAAATTTGCAAAATTAATAAAAGATTTAGCAAGAGATGTAAATAAAGTTATTGTAGCAACCGATTATGATATTGAAGGATATGTAATTGCATGGAACATATTAAAATATTTAATAGGTCTAAATAAGGAAATCAAAAGAATGAAATTTAGTACATTAACGAAAAGTGAAATAATTAAATCCTTTAGTAATCTTATCGAATTTGAGATTAATCAAGTAAACGCAGGATTAGCAAGACATTATTTAGATTGGTATTGGGGGATTAATTTATCAAGAGCATTAATGATTAGTTTGAGAAAGGTTTCAAATGAAAAAAGAATTTTATCAATAGGTAGAGTTCAAGGACCAGCTTTATATTTAGTCTATTTAAGAGAAAAAGAAATTGAAAATTTTAAGCCAGAAATTTATTATAAAATAAAGTTGGAAATTGAAAAAAATGGAATAAAATTTTATTTGTTTTACATAGAAGATAGAATTAAAGATTATAATAAAGCAAAAGAAATTATTGAAAAAATAAAAAACAAGAAAATAAAAATTGTTCAAATAAAAGAAGAAGAATATAAATTAAATCCTTTACCACCATTTAACACTACAGATTTACAAGAGGAAGCTTATTATGTTTTTGGATTTAAGCCAGAATATACTTTAAAAATTGCAGAAAGTTTATATTTAAAAGGATATATTTCTTATCCTAGATCTTCTTCTCAGAAATTAAAAGGTATAAATATTTTTCCTATTTTGAATTCCATTAGCAAAATTCCATTTTATAGTTATTTTGTTAAGGAAATTTTATCTTTCGATAAAATTGAAATTGTTGAAGGAAAAAAAGATGATCCTGCACACCCAGCAATAATACCTACAGAAGAAATTCCTGACTTCAAAAAATTAAGCAAACCAGAAATTATGTTATACGATTTAATTGTTAAAAGATTTTTAGTTTGTTTACATAAACCAGCAATAAGAAAAAGTATTAAAGTAATTGCAAAGGTTGATAATTTTATTTTTCATAATACTTTTCATCGAACAGTTAAAGAAAATTGGCTAAAAATATATAAAGATTATATTAAATTAGAAGAAGACATTTTGCCAACTCTAAGTTTGTATGAAGAAATTCCTATAAAATCAGTAAATTTATTAAAAGAGAAAACCAAACCTCCTGCAAGATATACAAGAGCAAGTTTAATAAAGGAATTAGAATCTAGAAATTTGGGAACTAAAGCTACAAGAGCGGAAATAGTAAAAACTCTTTATGATAGAAAATATGTAATTGGAGATAAAATGAAAATAACAGACTTAGGAAAAGCGGTAGTAGAAATATTTTTAAAGTATTGTCCAGAAATTCTAAGCGAAGAGTTAACTAGAGATTTTGAAAGAAAAATGGATGAAATCATAGAGGGAAAAAATTCTTTAGAAAATGTTTTAAATGAAGCCAAAAGTTTTTTGTTAAACGTTTTAAGAAAAATTAAAGAATATGAAAAAGAGATTGGCAATATTTTAGTAAATAGTTTAGCTAAACAATAGCTATTAAATATTAAATATTTAACGTTTGATTTTGTTTGCTATTTTCTTTTCTAGTTAGATAGTAATTTGTTAAGAGAATAATTTGAAAGAGAACAATAGCGCTTAATACAAGAAAAACTAGGATTAATTCTATCTTTTTCTTAACATCGTAACTTAAATTCAAGAACTCTAGTAATAAATTTCCTGCTTCTCTAATTAGAATAGTTGCAAAAGTCTGTAAGCCTAACACAATTAAAAGTATTAAAATAAGTTCAAACCAATTTTCTTTAAATCTTTTAAAACTTTCTCTAAAAGAGTCGATAAAACTAAATCCATCGTTTCTAATTGGAATAACTAGAGCTAGAATAAGACTAAAAAGAGAAATAATAAGATATTGAATTTTAGATATATATCCAATTAGAAGTGAAAAAAAGAATGCAAGAAGAATAGGGAAGATAAAATCAACTCTTTTAAGTTTCTTTCCGGAATATAATGAATAAATGAAAAAATAATATACAATAACACCAAATGAAAAGATTTGCGTCGCTAACATGTTTTTAATGACATTTTCAATTACAGTTTTATCTTTAGCTTTTAGAGCATACTCTAATTGACTAGCCCACTTGTCAATTTTTATATTCGAAATAAATAACTCGCTACCAACTAATGGTAATATTGGAGGTGTTATTGAGAATATACTAGCTATGGTTAATTCGAGTCTCAATAACTTTAATTCTAGCAATATCAAATAGAGAATCCATGGAATAAAAACCAAAATTAAAAATTTCCACTCATCCTTAATAGATCTTAAACTTTTTTCTATAATTTTTACAAGATTTACAAAATCTTCTTTTTGTTCGATAGTTTCTTTCATTGTATTCATAAAAAATAATAAAGTAAAATTTTAAATATAATTTTTGGAGATCTATTTTTTCTTTTAAAAAGATTTTTAAAGATAATATTATGCCAGAAGAGCTTATATTGAGAGTTGGAGAATTAACTGCGAAAGAAGAATCTTATAAAGGAATTGTTAGAATTGATTCAAACAATTTATTAAAAATAGGAGTTAGAGAGGGAGAAATAGTAGAAATAGAAGGAAAAAGAAAAACAGCTGCAATTGCTTTAAGAGCTTATCCTGCAGATATAGGTTTAAATATAATAAGAATGGATGGAATTACAAGAAGAAACGCTAGAGTTTCTGTTGGAGAAAACGTAAAAGTTAGAAAAGCAGAATATAAAATTGCAAAAAAAGTTATATTAGCTCCTGCTGAAGAAAAAATATTTACAGCTAGCATTTCTTATTTAAAACAAAGTCTTTTAAAAAGACCTGTAGTTAAAGGAGATTTGATAGTTCCTTCTCCAATATATAGAAGAAGAGATGAATTTTTATCAACAATTTTCGGAGAAGATATAGAAGATTTCTTTTTCTTTAATCCATTTCCTCAAATCACTTTCTATGTAGTAAATACTGAACCTTCTGGAATTGTAGTTATTGATGATGAAACTGTAATAGAAGTTTTGAAAGAAAAACCAAAATTTATAGAAGTAGAAGAAAGGGGAATTCCGAAGATTACTTGGGAAGATATTGGAGATTTGGAAGAAGTAAAACGAAAATTAAGAGAAATTGTTGAATTACCTCTAAGACATCCAGAAATTTTTGAAAGATTAGGAATAGAACCGCCAAAGGGAGTATTATTATATGGTCCACCAGGAACAGGAAAAACATTATTAGCTAAAGCTGTTGCAAACGAAAGCGGAGCATATTTTATTTCTATTAATGGTCCTGAAATAATGAGTAAGTGGTTTGGAGAAAGTGAAAAAAGATTAAGAGATATTTTTGAAGAAGCAGAAAAAAATGCCCCAAGCATTATTTTTATAGATGAAATAGATGCTGTTGCTCCTAAAAGAGAAGAAGTTGTTGGTGAAGTTGAAAAGAGAATAGTAGCCCAATTATTAGCTTTAATGGATGGATTAAAAAGTAGAGGAAAAGTTATTGTTATTGGAGCAACTAATAGACCAAATGCATTAGATCCAGCATTAAGAAGACCTGGAAGATTTGATAGAGAAATAGAAGTACCTCCACCAGATGCAAAAGGCAGATTAGAAATTCTTAAAATTCATACAAGAAACATGCCATTAGATAAAGACGTTGATTTAGAAAAAATTGCAGAAATTACTCATGGCTATGTAGGTGCAGATTTGGCTGCTTTATGTAAAGAAGCTGCTATGCATGCACTAAGAAGAGTTTTGCCAGAAATTCAAAATTATAAAGAAGGAGAAATTCCAAGAGAAGTTTTAGAAAAATTGGTCGTTAAAAAGGAAGATTTTGAATATGCATTAAGAGTTGTTCAACCAAGCGCAATGAGAGAAGTTTTTGTAGAAGTTCCAAAAGTTAAATGGGAAGATATCGGTGGATTAGAAGAAGTAAAACAAAAATTAAGAGAAATAGTTGAATGGCCGTTAAAATATCCAAAATATTTTGAAAGATTAGGAATAGAACCGCCAAAGGGAGTATTATTATATGGTCCACCAGGAACAGGAAAAACATTATTAGCTAAAGCTGTTGCAAACGAAAGCGGAGCAAACTTTATTGCTATTAAAGGACCAGAAATATTTAGTAAGTGGGTTGGTGAAAGCGAAAAAGCAATAAGAGAGATATTTAGAAAAGCAAGAGAAGTTTCTCCAAGCATTATTTTTATAGACGAAATAGATGCTATTGCTCCTATGAGAGGATTAGAAGTTGGTACAAGAATTACAGAAAATGTAGTTGCACAATTATTAACGGAAATGAGTGGAATAAAAGATTTAAAAAATGTAGTAGTTATTGCAGCTACAAACAGACCAGATATATTAGATCCAGCATTATTGAGGCCAGGAAGATTTGATAGATTAATTTATGTTCCCCCACCAGATGCAAAAGGCAGATTAGAAATTCTTAAAATTCATACAAGAAACATGCCATTAGATAAAGACGTTGATTTAGAAAAAATTGCAGAAAAAGCAGAAAACTATAGTGGAGCTGATTTAGAAGCGATATGTAAAGAAGCAGCTATTTTAGCTTTAAGAGAGGCTATAGAAAAAAAGATAGAGCCAGAAAAAATGTTAATTAAAGCAATTCATTTTGAAAAGGCATTAGAAATAGTAAAACCATCTATTTCTAAGGAAATGATAGAATTTTATAAGAAGTTCGAAGAGAGATTGAAGAAAAGAGTAATAGAAACAGAAAGAAGAAAAGAAAGATATATAGGCTAACCAATATATCTTAAATTCTTTTCATTTTTTCTTATCTTCTTAATAAATTTATAAAATTCTTTTAATGCAAATTCTTCGATTTCTTTTTCTAATCTTTTCTTTTTTCTTTTCATAATAATTTTAGATTTTTTGTAATTTTATCGATTTTTTCTGAATAGTATGGACCAAGTGCAACGCAAGTAATAGTTCCGCTTTCTAATTGAGTTTTTCCTGCATCTTTTATTAATACACAAGGTATTTTTTCTTTTTTTGCTTCTTCATATATTTTTAACAATTCTTCTAAGCTGGAAACTTTTAGAACTACTTTCTTATATCCAAAAAATTTCCATTTATTTTTAAAATATGGTGGAGCTAGTTTATAAGCTTCTAAACTTGCATGACAAGCTTGGGATATCATTTTTCCTTTTCCCATTTCTAAATCAGTTCTAATAACTATTACTTGCTTTATTTCTTTTACCATCCTATATAATGTAGTGCGATTTCTCCAAAATAAGCTATTAATAACATTTTAAATAACTTACCTATAAATGTTATTATTAAAAATTTTTTTAGATCATATTTTAAAAATCCACACATGATTCCAATAAAATCAAAAGGTAAGGGAGAAAAAGAAAAAACTATTAATATTCGACTTCCATATTTTTCAAATAATCTTATCATTCTCTTGTATGTTTTATTTTCTTTTAATTTGTTCCATGCATAAGAAGAAATACCTTGACCAACAAAGTATGACGTTAATTCTCCTAACGTAGCTCCAGCAGCACTAAATAATGCAGCTATATAAGGGTTTAATCCTAATTTTGGTGAAATTGCTATTAAAAAATAAAATGGTATAGGGAAAAAGATTGTTGAAGAGCTTATCAAACCAGCTATAAAAAAACCTAAATATGATAAATCTTTTATTAATTCTTCTAACATTAAATTATTTAGGTAAAATTTGAGGTATTGGTATCGGTGGATGAATAGCGAGGTATTCACTTAAAAATGTCGATATTATAACACCTCTTCTTAATATAAAATTTTTTACTTCTATTTCAAATTCTTTGTTTTCAATTTTTTTATCTTTTTGCCATTTTTCTAAGATCTCTTCCATATCTTTTCCAGAATAAATTAAATAACCTTCTATTCTAATTTCTCCAATTTTTGGTTCATAGTTAACTAAAAATTCGAAATCTACTTTTAATACTTTTTGTTGTTTTTTCTCTTGCTGAACTTTCATTTCTTGTATATTTTTTATATTTAAGCTTGTATTAATATCGAGTTTATTTATATTTTCCTTTATTTCAAATTTTTCTGCATTCAAATATGTTATGGAATAGCCTAATATCATACATCTTATAATTAACGTTAAAAAATAAATATAATATGAGTAATGTTTTTAAAGAAATTGAGAAAGAAATTAGAGATACAAAAGTAGTAATTTTAGCTGGTGGAAGCGGAAAAAGAATGAATATAGATATGCCTAAAGCTTTATTAGAACTTTCTGAAAATTATACACTCTTAGATAAAGAAATTGATTTATATTTTAGTTGCGGATTTAGGAATTTCATATTTTTGCTTGGAAAATATGCAGATCAAATAATAGATCATTTAGAAAAAAGAAACTATAGAGATAAAATAAATTATGAAATTTGCATAGATCCTAAAACAAGTAATTGGGGAAAAGGAAAAGCATTAAAATATGCATATGAAGTAGGAATTTTGAAAAGAGAAAGAATTATAATATCTTTTCCAGATGATTTAAAATTAGATAATTTCTTACCAATTAAATTATTATTAACTCATTTAGAAGTTAGAAAAAGATATGATATCTTAGGAACAATTGTATTAACTAATGGTTTTGAATTTCCTTTTGGGGTTGCAAAAGTAGAAAATAACTTTATTATAGATTTTATTGAAAAACCATTAATGAATGTTTTTGTATCTATAGGAATGTATTTACTAGAAAAAGAAGTAATAGATTTGATAGATGAATATATCGATTTAAATGAACTAAAATCAATAGAATTTGAAGATATAATATTACCTAAATTATCAAAAGAAAGAAAATTATATAGTCTATTTGTTTCACACGATATTTGGTTACCAATTAACGATATGAAAAGTTATGAAAAAGCAAAAAATTTATATAAAAAAATCATAAATGAAGTTGGTGTTTAAAGTTGTTTTTTTCGGCATCTTCTAATTTCCAGGCATCTTCTAATAGTAAATCTGGGACATCGTCTAAAATAGGAAAAGCCAACTTGCAATTATAACATACTAAAAACATTTCTTTTAATTCTAAATCTCCTTTACATTTTGGACAAGCTAAGATATCTAATAGTTCTTTATCTATCATTTCTTAATAGATTTTCCAATTAAAGCTATTTGAGCTAATAAAGCTGTTAGTTGAATTAGTGCATCTCCACCTTCATTAATTCTAAATTCATACTCTCCAATTTTTTCTATTAATTCTATTTTTTTATCATCTTGAATATTTAATTTCAATGCTTGTCTATAAATTTCTTTTATTAAATCTTCTCCAGCCAAACCTTCTTTAACTATAAAGTATATTAATTTTTCTCTTGCCTTGTTAAATCCTTCAATTGTTCCAGATAATGCTAAATTTAGCATTTCTTCAACTTCTTTTGGCTTAGCTAATGAAGCAACTTCATATATCATATCTGCGGTAATTTTTTTAGATATAGAGGCAGCTGCTTGTAATAAATTTGCAACTTTTCTTAAATCACCTTCAGCAATATTAATTATTGCTTCTATCGCTTTTTCATCTATTTCTAAATTTTCTCCTTTAACAATTCTATCTATAAACTCTCTTTGAGCTTTTTCTGGTAGTGCTTTAAATCTAAAAACAGCACATCTAGATTGGATAGGTTCAATTATTTTAGAAGAATAGTTACAACATAGTATGAATCTCGTAACTGAAGAAAAATCTTCCATAGTTCTTCTTAATGCTTGTTGAGCTTCTTGAGTTAATGCATCTGCTTCGTCCATTATAATTATTTTGAAGGGAAAATCTCCGATAGCTTTTGTTCTTGCAAATTCCTTTACTTTTCCTCTAATAACATCTATTCCTCTCTCATCGGAAGCATTTAATTCTAAAACATTTGCTTTCCAATTTTCTCCATATATTTCTTTTGCAATTATTAAAGCTAATGTAGTTTTTCCAGTTCCTGGTGGGCCTGTAAATAGCATATGTGGCAAATTTTTTTCTTTTAAAAACATTTTTACTCTTTCTTTTACATGTTCCTGATCTATTAAATCATCTATTCTATTTGGCCTATATTTTTCTGCCCATATAACAAATTCTGTCATAATATTATAGAAATCTATAAAAATTCTTAGCAGTATATACTACTATGGAAATTCTAAAAACTTTAAAAAAAGAAGAAAGTATAAAATTGGCCCAAGGTATGTTAAGAATGTTTAACAATCCTTCAAAAAAAATTGTAAAAATTTTAGGTATAGAAAGAATAGAAAAGTACAAAAAAATTTATTTCAAACTTTTAGAAATGTACGATAAAGATTTGTTGCCATCAAATCCAAATTATTTAGCAACAAACGAATTAGCAAAAAGCATTTATAAAAATAAATATTATTTAAAGGATTTAGATGGAAATTTTATTGAAGAAAGGCCAGAGCATGTATTTTTAAGGGTTGCATCCTTTGTAGCCTCTGCAGAAGAAAAAGAGGAAAATGCGATTAAATATGCAAGAATTTTTTACAACTTAATGTATGAAGGATATTTTTTA
Organism: Candidatus Aenigmatarchaeota archaeon; assembly: GCA_018920305.1. Lineage (GTDB taxonomy): Archaea > Aenigmatarchaeota > Aenigmatarchaeia > CG10238-14 > SpSt-28 > JAHLMO01. The sequence goes on along the minus strand of JAHLMO010000001.1, from coordinate 24,127 downwards.
CCAGGTGGAAGAGTATTGGCTGGTGCTGGTGATTTATTTAGAGTTAAAACTTTAGCTAATTGTTTTGTAGTTATTATAGAAGATGATAGCATAGAGGGAATTTATAAAGCAGCATATGAAGCTGCAAGAACGTATTCTTATGGTGGTGGAGTAGGAATTGATATTAGCGTTTTAAGACCAAAAAATTCTGTAGTTCATAATGCTGCATTAAAATCTACAGGTAGCGTAAGCTTTATGGAATTATATTCTTTAACTACAGGACTAATTGGACAAGAAGGAAGAAGAGGAGCTTTAATGTTAAGTATAGATGTGAAACATCCAGATGTTTTTGATTTTATAGATGCTAAACATGTACCAAACTGGATAACTTCTCAAATAATTGAAGAATTAAGGTTTTCAGATAAATTTAGCGAAGAAGAATTAAAAGAAATTGAAAAAAAGATAATGGAAAATACTCAAGTAAGATTTGCAAACATAAGCATAAAAGTTAGCGATGAAATCATGCATGCCTTAGAGGAACAAAACAAATATGAAAACAAAATATTAGTTTATAGAAAAAATTATAAGGGAATAATAAAAAGTGTAAAAAACATTCAAGATATTCATTATTCATACGGAATTCCTGGCAAAGACATAGAGAAATACACTTTGGAAAAAGTATTTGAAAGTTTTGAAGATTTGAAAAAATATTTGCAAGAAAAATATAGAGTCGATATTAAAGAGGAAGATTTGAAAGATGTAAATAAGAGAGATATTTTTGGAGATTATGTTATAGAATTAAAAAATGAAGATTTTGATTTAGCAATAAGATATGCTGGAGATTTTCTATTGTATTTTGAAAGTGAACAAACTGGCAAAATTTTAAAATTAGTAAAAGCAAGAGATATTTGGAATAAATTCGTTGAAAGTAATTATAAAACTGCAGAACCAGGTATAATGTTTTGGAGTAGAATGAAAAAGTATAGTCCTAGCGATTATGTAGGATTTCCAATAATAACAACAAATCCTTGTAGTGAAGTTCCGTTAGAAGATGGTGGTGCTTGCAATTTGGGATCTATAAATCTCTCTAGATTTGTTTTATATCCATTTACTAAAAATGCGAAAATAGATTTTAATTTATTAAAGAAAGTAGTTAAGCATTCAATAAGATTTTTAGATAACGTAATTAGTTGGAATATTCTTTTACATCCATTGGAAAAGCAAAGAGAAGCTTCTAGAAAAACTAGAAGAATTGGCTTAGGAGTTATGGGAATTGCAGATATGTTTATTCAATTACTTTTAGATTATGATAGTGAAGAGGCTCAAAAAGTTTTGGAAAAAGTAATGAGGTTTATAGCTAATTATGCATACAAATACAGTGCGTTATTAGCTAAAGAAAAAGGAAAGTTAGATATTGATTATGAAAAATATTTACAAAATCCTTTTGCTAAGGAAGCATTAAGCAAAAAAACTAGAAAATTAATTTCTAAATATGGAATAAGAAATTTAGCCTTATTAAGTATTGCACCAACTGGAAGCATTTCAAATATCGTAAAAAGTTTTGAATATAATGGAAAAGTATATATTGGAGTTAGTGGTGGAATCGAACCAATATTTGCAATTTATTATTTAAGAAGAACGGAAAGTTTTGAAAGAAATAAAATGTTTAGAGTTTTCCATTCTACAATACAAGCTTATTTAGATATGAATAATTTAAATGAGATTGCACAAAATGTTGATATTAATGAATTAAAGAAAATTTTACCTTCTTGTTTTTTTAAAACTGCTCATTATATAGATCCATTTAGAAGAGTAGAAATTCAAGCTATAGCTCAAAAATATATAGATCATAGTATTTCAAGCACAATTAATTTACCAGCAGATATACATCCAGAAGTAATTTCTGATTTATATATCTATGCTTGGAAGAAAGGATTAAAAAGTGTAACAATTTATAGAGAAGGAAGTAGATTTCCAGTTTTAAAAGAAATAAAAGAAAAGAGCGAATTTGAAGAAATTGCTTCTAAAATTTTTGAAATAGAAGATGAAAATGGAAATATTTATAGAGTTAGAGGAGATGAAATTTTAGTAATAAATAATAGAATGACAACAATTTATCATTTAATAAAAGAAGGAAATATAAAAATAGAAGATAATTAATTATGATTGTTTTATCCAAGATTAAGAAAGTAAAAGAGATTTCTGATAAGAAAGAATTAAAAGAATTAAATGAAACTTCTTTAGCAAAACCTTTAGAAAGACCTTATGTAATTGATGCTAGAGTATATAAATTAAAAAGTAGATTTGTAAAGCATAGTGTTTTTGTTACGATCGGTTATATAAAAGATGGTAATAAAGTAAGGCCATTTGAAATTTTTTTAAATTCAAAAGATTTAACAAAAGCTGCAGAGTTTGTGATTTTAACTAGATTACTATCTGCGATATTTAGAAGAACAGAAGATCCTACATTTATATTAGAGGAATTAAGAAGTGTATATGATCCAAACGGTACTGGATATTTTAAAAATGGAAAATATATAGCATCTTTTTATGGCGAATTAGCTGAGATTTTAGAAGAATTTTTTACAGAGATGGGAATGTTAGAAAAAGAGAAAAAGGAAGAAAACAAGATATTAGATTTTAATATTAAAGAAGATATAAATGATAAATTTCAAATTTGTCCTAAATGCGGAATGAAAACTTTAAAGGTCGAAGAAGGTTGTTATACTTGCATAAATCCAGAATGTGGCTATACTAAATGTAATTAGATGAGAATAACTTTTTTTGAAGTAACGAACGAAGATATCGAATTTTTTAAGAACAATTTAAAAGAATTCGAACTAGAATTTTATGATTTTCCATTAAATGAAGAAAACTCACATTTAATAGAAAATTCAGATATAGTAAGTATATTTATTTATTCAAAAATTAATGAAAGAGTTTTAAAAAACGCAAAAAAGTTAAAATTTATTTGTACAAGAAGTACAGGTTATGATCATATAGATCTAAAAGTATGTAAAGAAAAGAATATTTTAGTTTCTAATGTACCATCTTATGGAATAGAAAGTGTTGCTGAACATACTTTTGCATTAATTTTGGCAATTTCTAGAAAAATAATAGAAAGTTTTGAAAGAACAAGAAAAGGAGATTTTAGCTTAGAAAATTTGAGAGGATTTGAATTAAAGGGGAAAGTTTTAGGAATTATTGGTGCTGGAAAAATTGGTAGAAGAGTTGCTGAGATAGCAAAAGCTTTTGGAATGAGAGTTATATGTTACGATATTTATCCAAATTATGAAGAAGCTAGAAGAATTGGATATGAATATGTAGATTTAGATACATTATTAAGAAATTCTGATATAATTTCTATTCATGCAAATTTAACAAAAGAAAATTTTCATTTACTTAATGAAGAGGCATTCGAAAAAATGAAAGATGGTGTAATAATTATAAATACTGCTAGAGGGGCTTTGATAGATACAAAAGCGCTTGTTAAATATTTAAAGAGTGGAAAAGTAAAAGCGGTAGGTCTAGATGTATTAGAGGGAGAAAACTTAATAAAAGAAGAAATAGAACTTTTATTAAAAGGTAAATTGGATAAGGAAAGTTTAGAAAGTTTAATTGCAAATCATATTCTAATAGAATTGGAAGATAAAGAAAAAAATGTAATAATTACTCCACATAATGCTTTTAATACTTATGAAGCAATTCAAGAAATTAGAAGAATTACGTTAGAAAATATTATAAGCTTTATAAATGGAAATCCAATTAATTTAGTAAAAATTTAAATATTTAATGATAAGCGATCTATTAAGAACAGAACTAATTGAAATTAGAGAATATCAAATAAATATTGCTAATACAGCTATTAAGGGAAATTCATTAGTTATTTTACCAACAGGAACAGGTAAAACAATTATAGCTATAATTGTTGCTGCAAATAGATTAATGAAATATCCAGAAAGCAAAATAATGATGCTAGCTCCAACGAGACCACTTGTTTTACAACATACAGAAACTTTTAGAAAACTTTTTAAAATAGATAGAAATAGAATTGTTGATATTACAGGAAAAATTCCAAAAGAAGATAGAAAATTTTTATATAAATTTGCAAAAATAATAATTGCAACTCCACAAACCATTCAAAACGATTTAGAAGAAAATATATTAAATCTTAATGATTTTAGCTTAATAATTTTTGATGAAGCTCACAGATGTGTAAAAGAATATTCATATACATATGTTGCAAAAAAATATTTAGAGCAATCAAAATTTCCTTTAATATTAGCATTAACTGCTTCTCCAGGAAGTGAAAAAGAAAGAATTGAAGAAATAAAAAATCATTTGAATATAGAGTATATTGAAATTAGAAGCGAATACGATAAAGATATTAGACCCTATATTAAAAAAATAGAAAAAATTTTTGTTTCTGTAGAGTTACCAAACGAAATAAAAAGAGCTAAAGAAGAAATTGAAAAAGTTAGAAATGAATTAATAAAAAATTTAAAAAATTTAGGAATATTAAATAGCGAAGATATTACAAAAAAAGAGTTAATAAAAGTCTATGAAGAATTTTTAGGAAAATCAGAAATTTTGGATAAAAAAATATTTAGAGAAATCTTGTTTAAGTTACTTCAATTAATTAAAGTTGAATATTTGTTAGAATTAATAGAAACTCAAAGTTCTGTTTATTTTTTAGAATATTTGGAAAAATTAAAAAACAGTAATAAAATATATGAAAGAGCTTTAGTTAATGATATAAGAATAAAAATTGCAGAAAGTATAGTTAGAGATTATGTTAATAAAAAATTACCACATCCAAAATTAGAAAAATTAGAAGAAATAATTAAATTTTTAATTTCTCAAAATCAAAATGTAAAAATTATCGTTTTTGCAAATTATAGAGCTACAGTAGAATTTATATATAATGAATTAAAATCAAAAGGTATAAAAGTTGCAAAGCTTGTTGGACAAGCAAAGAGAGATAAGTATGATGGAATGACACAAAAAGAACAAGCCGAAGTAATTAGAAATTTTGCTCATGGAATTTATAATGTATTAGTTTGTTCTAGTGTTGGAGAAGAAGGTTTAGATATTCCAAAAACAGATTATGCAATATTTTATGAGCCTGTTCCTAGTGAAATAAGAGCTATTCAAAGAAGAGGAAGAGTTGGAAGACAAGAACATGGAAAAGTTATAATTTTAATAACAAAAAATACAAGAGACGAAGCATATTATTGGTCTGCATTTCATAAAGAAAAAAGAATGAGAAAAATAATTATGGATATAAAGAAAGAATTGATGAATAATAACTAATGATACAAAAATTATTAGTTCAAAAACCAATAATAATCGCAGATTATAGAGAGAAAGAAATAATTGAAATTTTAAAAAATGAAAAAGAAATAAATGTAATTGAAGAAAATTTAAATGTTGATTTTATAATAGGGGATATTGCAATTGAAAGAAAAACATACAAAGATTTTTTAAATTCGACATTTGATAAAAGAATTTTCGAGCAAATAGAAAATAAAAACGAATTTAAAAAGTATATTTTAATATTAGAAGGAAGTTATATAGAGGAGGATAAAAAAGAGATTTTTTATGGAATTTTAAGCAAAATTTTAGCATCTACAAATATTTCAGTAATATTTACAGAAAACATTTACGAAACTGCAAAATTATTAATAAAAATATGTAAAAAATATTCCTCAGATTTTATAGTTTTACCTAAAGCTAAAAGAAAAATTAAGAAAAATCAAGAAGAAATGAAAAAATTAATAATTTCAATTTTAATTAATTTTCCTGGAGTTTCATATAAAACAGCAGAAAAAATTTTAAAAAAGTTTAAATCAATAAAAAATTTTATTAATGCAGAGAAACATAAGTTAGTAGATATTTTAGGCGAAAAGAGAGCTAAAAAATTCTTAAAAATAATAAATTATGAATATTCAGAATGAAATAGTTGTAGGTATTGATATCGGTACAACTTCTGCAATTTGTATTTTAGATAAAAATCTTAATGTATTATTTTTAAAAAGTAAAAAAGAATATAAAATAAGTGAAATGATAGATGATATAATAAAATTTGGAAAGCCTTTATTAATTTCTTGTGATGTAGCTAAAGTTCCAAAAAAAATAATAAAAATTTCAAAGTCTTTAGGAGTTAAAGTTTTTCATCCTAAAGAAAATGTAAGAGAAAGCAAAAAACAAAAGTTAACATCGAATTATTCTTATAATAATTGGCATGAAAGAGATGCAATATTTTCAGCAATAGTAGCTATGAAATTTTTAAGAAAAAAATTATTGAATAAAAAAGTTGAGACAAAAAATTTAATCGAAAAAAATGATTCAAATAAAGATAAAGATAATAAAGAGCTTATAAAAAATTACAAAAGTTACAATTCAACAGATGTTAAAAGATTAGTAGAAAAAATAAAAATTCTAAAAGAAGAAAACAAAAAATTAAAAGATTTGATTGAAGAATTAAAAAATAAAAGAATAATAGAAAGAAAGATAATTGAATTTAGAGAAGTAAGAGATAGAAAATTAGAAATAGAAAACGAAGCTTTAAAAACTGTTATAGAAATTTTGAAATTAAAGTTAGAAGATAATGAAATTCCATATTTAAAGATAGAAGAAATTAATGAAGATTTCCTAAAAATTATTAAGCAATATATAAATAATTTCGCTATTGTATCAAATCAAATAGAAAAATTTTATATAATAGAGAATTTAGGAGTTGAATTTGTAATAACTGATAAAAATATAGAAAATATCTGGAACTTCAAATTAATTTTTGATGATACATCAAAATATGAAAAAATTGGAAAAATTAAATTAGAGTATTTAAAAAACAAATGGAAAGAAAAATTACTAAGTATTTTGAAATATTAATATCGTTAAGTATAGGAATATTCTTAGTTTATCTTTTTGATTATTTAGATATTTTTTATTTTCAAATTTTAAATGCGATGATCATCGAAAAATTCTTAAATTTTTATTTTTCTGAAATAACTAGAGTCAACGAAAAAATTTATATAAATAACATAGAATTTGTAATTTCAAAAGATTGTTTAAAAATTTCATCTTTTTTATTAATATTTCCGTTTTTTTTATTAAGAAAAAAATTTAAGCTAATTTTTTTATTTTTATTTTTGGCTTATTTTCAAAATTTCTTTCGAATAATTTTTGAAATATTTTTAATATTAAATTTTGAAATAAATTTAGATTTCTATTTTTATAATTTTCAAAACATTTTTCAACCAATAATTTTATATGTAATTTTAATTTTATTCTACTATAATAGTAGTTTCAAATTGAGCAACAAAAGAATTTTTAGATTCTTTTAAAACAGAATATTCATATATTATATCTTTCTTTACACCTTCATTAATTGCTAATTCAACTAAATTTTTTTCAAAATTTAGCCATCTTTTTGCAAAAGGTAAAGTTTTAAATTCTTTATAAGCATGTTCTATTATTTTTCTCAATTCTGCGACTCTAATCAAATTTATTTTATCTATGTTTTTGATTTCAAATATTAAAGCTGGATAACTATCTTTTACATATCCATTTCCGTTTGTTATAAAAACTTCCCAAGCAATCGGCATTCCACTTATAAACTCTTCTTCTGTTTTAAAAAATGTATTTAATATACTAGGTTTATCATGAATTTTAAAATATCCTAATCCATGTCCGCCTAAATTTCTTATAGGTTTTAATTTATATTCGCTAGCAATTTCTTCTACGATTTTTCCAGGAATATTTATTTTATTTCCGCTTTTTATTTCTTTTAAACTCTCTTCAAAGGCTTTTTTTGTTGCTTCTATAATTTCTTGATGAATTCCTTTATAGTATGTTTTTGCAGTATCAAAAATATAACCATCTATATGAATTCCAAAATCTATTTTTACCATATGTTTTTCTAAATCTATGTAGAAATTTTCCTCTGGCGTATAATGGGCGGCGATTTCATTAATTGAAATATTTACAGGAAAAGCTGGCTTTGCTCCTAATTCTTTTATTTTTTCTTCTATATTTTTTGCTAATTCTAATATATTAGCATTTTCTATATTCTTATCAATATAATTCCAAACTTCTTCTGAAATTTTCTTTAGTTTATCAAATCTCTTTTTATATTCTTCAAAATATTCTTCTAACTTCATTAAATTTTTATGGAAATTATTTTTAAAGAATTTACCATTAAAACAAAAAGAAAATATGAAATAGTAGATTTAACTAATGAAGTAGAAAATTTTGTAAGGAATTCAAATATTAAAGAGGGAATTTGCTTAATATTTTTACCACATGCAACTACTTGCTTAATAGCTAATGAAAACGAGGAAAATTTAAAAGAAGATATAATTGAAAAAATAAAAAAAGATTTTGAAGGTAATTGGAGACATAATTTTATAGATGATAATGCATCAGCACATTTAGCATCTTCCTATTTAAAACAGTTCTTAATTTTTCCAATAAAAGATAGTGAGTTAATAAGAGGTACTTGGCAAAGAATATTACTTATCGAATTAGATAGAAGCAGAGAAAGAAAAGTTATAATAGAAATTTTAGGTAAAAAATGAAAAAATTTCTAAAATTAAAATTTGAAGGTAATAAAATTTCTTTTTTTGTTTATGAATTAGAAAACAAAACTATAGAATTTATAAAAGTTTCTAAAGCTGTTGTAATAATACCTTTAATAGATAAAAATAAGGTAATTTTAGTTAAACAGTATAGATTTCCTATTAGAAAAAACTTGTGGGAATTACCTGCTGGAAAAATAGAAAGGAACGAAAGCGAATATATAGCTGCTAAAAGAGAATTGTTAGAAGAAACTGGCTATATTGGAAAAATTAAAAAAATTGGAAGTTTTTATGTTACTCCTGGAATTTCTAATGAAAAGTTTTATTTTTTCTTGGCATACGATTTGAAAAAAGTTAGAGATTTTAATAGAAAAGAAATTAAAGAAATAAGAATTTTTGATGTAGAAAAACTGAAAGAATCTAAAGATTTGAAAACACATTTAGCTTATTATTTAATTAAAAACATAGAAATATAGAAATATAAAAAATTTGAATAATTTGCGGGGGGTGGGATTTGAACCCACGAAGGCACTAAGCCAGCGGGTTTCTTATCATTATTCAAAGCTCAATTCTATCTTGAGCCCGCCGCCCTTGCCCAGGCTAGGCGACCCCCGCATAATTATTTAAAGTTTAAATGAAATAGTTTATGGAAATTGAAGTAATAGAAAAAAATAGAGATGAAATAAAGCTTAAAGTAAAGGGAATTACTCCAGGAATTGCAGCTATAATAAGAAGAGTTATAATTGCAGAAATACCTACGATGGCTATTGAATGGGTAGATTTTTATAAAAACGATAGCGTTTTGCCAGATGAAGCAATTGCTCATAGATTAGGTTTAATTCCACTAACTTTTGATAAGAATTTTCATACTTTACCAAATAAATGCGATTGTGAAGGAAAAGGTTGTGTAAAATGTCAAGTAAAATTATATCTTTATAAAAAAGGACCAGGATATGTTTATAGTGGAGATTTAAAAAGTAGTGATGAAAAAGTTAAGCCATTATATGATAAAATTCCAATTACTTATTTAAACGAAGACGAAGAATTAGAATTAGAAGCTATTGCTCAGCTTGGTTTAGGAAAAGAGCATGCAAAATGGCAAGCAGGAAATTGCGGATATTCTTATAATGATTCAGAATTTATTTTTAATATTGAAACAACAAGTTTTTATAAGCCAGAGGAATTATTTGAAGAAGCCATTAATTTGATTTTGGAAAAATTAATTGAATTAAAAAATAAGGTGTAGCAATCTCAATAAGTAAAAAAGAGTATGTAATAAATAACCTGTTGAATTTTATAGGGTTGCGCTTAGGTAAAAAGAACAGAAAGATTTATTTTAAAGATGAGCACAGAATTTTTAAAGAATATTTGGAGTTAGTTCGTTTTCTTAACAATAAATATAATAAAATTTCTTTATTAAGCGGATATGTATTTTCTGATGTAAGGGATTACTTAAAATTTAAAATAAAATTTAAAAATAGAGTTGTTTTAGATGTTGGTGCATGGATAGGAGATAGCATTTTACTTTTTTATAAGCTTGGAGCCAAAAAGATTATAGCATATGAACCAATTAAAGAAAATGTAGAATTTGCTAATAATATTATTAGAAAATTCGATATTAACTGCGAAATATATCCTTATGCAGTTTGTAAAGAAAATGGCATAATGAAATTTATAGTTGAGGAAAGCGAATATGAATCTAGTGGTTTATCCCTATTTAAAAATAAAGTAAACAAACCAAAAGAAATAAAAGTTAAGTGTATAAGTTGGAAAGAAGTCTTAGAAAAGGCAATTAAGGAAAAAGCGGATATAGCTAAAATAGATTGCGAAGGTTGTGAAAAGTTTCTAGTTTCTGTGGATGACGATTTAATAAAGCAAATTCCTGAATGGATTATAGAATGTCATTCGTTAGAAATTTCTAGATTAATATTTAAGAAATTTATTAAAAATGGGTTTGATCTTAAAGGATTTGTTTTAGTCGATTATCCTGATAGTGTAAATATTTTATACTTTAAATCCAAACTCTTTTAACTATTTTACAGTAACGTTTTTAATTTGAAATTAAATTTAATACTCTAAGGAACAAAAGAATTTTATAAGTGAAAAATTGGATATATAATGTCTTTTACAGTTTTTTTATACCTCTTTATGAAATGTTTTCTTAAAAACTTAGAATTTGCTATTATTATATAATTATTTTGAATTAAAACTTTTGTTAATAAAATGTCTAAGAAAATTATTGGAAATAGTAGAATTTTTTCGATTTTTGTGAGAGATCGAAAACTTATCGGTATTTCATGTAAGTAAATAATAATTTTTTTATTAATGAGATTACCAAGAATTAGACTTGACCAATATGCTGGTATAGATAAAATATTTCCAGTTAGTGAAACAATTACTATATCATTATTTTTAAATTTTTTAATTAAATTGCTTAATGAATTAAAAATTCTAAAGATATACGTAATTTTCCTTATTTTCGATTTATATAAAATTTTCCATTTTTTATAATTCTTATCTATTTCAAAATAGATTTCACAATTATAAATTCTTTTAAGTTTTTCGTACATTCCTATTATTGATTTTTCTGCTCCACCAATTTCAATGAACTGAGAATGAATTATTAGAATTCTTTTAGTATTTTTTGGTATGTGTTCTAAAAATTTTTTAAATTCGGTATTGGGATTAATATATTTTTTAAGATTATTGGCATTTTTACTTAGTTGTCTATAAATCTTCTTAATTTTTATAGTTTTAATTTTTTCTAATAAATCATTTTCATCATAAGGATCAAAAATTAGTCCAAATTTATATTCTTTTGCTAATTCCGCGATTCCACTTAATTTACTAATAATACTTGGTTTACCAAATTTTGCTATTTCATATGGAACTAATCCAAAAGGTTCATTAATATGTGGCATTATACATACATCTGCTTCTTTATACAATTTTTTTAGTGTTTTTTCATCAACGAAGCCAAAAAATTTTATATTTTTTGCTTTAGCTAGTTTTTTTAATTCGTTTTCATATTTTCCTTTTCCTACTATCCAGAGTTCATCGTCTTTTAATTTGTTAAAAACTTTTATAACAATATCAATATTTTTAATTTTTTCTAATCTACTGACTATAATAAATTTCATAAATTAGTTTGCCAAAATTTAATATTTAAAAATTTAAGCTCTTTTTCATTAGTAGATCTAGAGTTATAATGTGTCTGATTTATATAACTTAACTATCTTAAGAGAAAGAACGCGAAAAGAATAATCGATAAGATTATAGCTAAGATCAATAAAATTGGTACAACTTTTTCACTTCCACCAGCAACAAAAAAGGGCCAAACAACTATTACAAAACCACTTTCACTTTTTCCCTCTTTTTTACTATTCAAAAATACTGATAAAATTATAAGGAATATTCCAATAAAAATTAAACCTAAGCCTATTAAAAACAGAGTATCCATAATTTTAAATTTATGCTGTTATATTTTTATGATATACATTTCAATAAATGCAATAGGAATTTATGCAATTAATGAAAAAAACGAAATAGTAAAGTATAAACTCTTTGATGAAAATCAAATAAATTTAATTTTAGAAATTAAAAAACAAGAATTAAGTGATTTTGAAAAAGAATTTATTAAAGATTTAGGCGAAGAAATTATTTTTACATACCCAAAATTTGGTTATAAGTATGAACCAAAAGATTTTAGTGAAACAATTTTAAATTTTCTAGTAAATAATTTGAAAATTTCGAGAGAAGAAATTATTGAAAGAAGTAAAAAAATTAGTGAAAAATTATTAAAATTAGAGGCTGAGCAAAGAGTATTAGATAGAATAATTTCTCAATTAATTCAAGCGATAGAAGATAATGAAAAAATTATCAATTTATTGGTAGAAAGGTTAAGAAGAATTTATCAAATATATTTTCCAGAATATGTCGAAAAAGAAACTTCATTAGAAAAATTTGTTAAAAATCTAGCAAAAAATCCAAAAAGAGAAAGTGTAGATAAAGAATTAGCTTTAAAAAGTGTTGGAAGTGAAGTAAGTGACGAATTATTAGAATTTATAAAATCCTTTGCTTTAAAGATTTTAGATTTAATTGAATTTAATAATGAATTAGAGAAAAGATTAGAAAAAATTGTTAGCGAATATGCTCCAAATTTAACTATGCTCGCTGGCTATAAATTGGCAGCAAAACTAATAAAAGGAATTGGAAGTTTAGAAAAAATTGCGAAAAGCCCATCTACAAGAATTCAATTAGTTGGAGCAGAAAAAGCTTTGTTTAGATTTTTAAGAGGTAAAGGAAAAAGTCCTAAGCATGGATACATATTTATCCATCCATATATTCAGCAAGCACCAAAAAAATTAAGAGGAAAAGTTTCAAGATTTTTAGCTAATTATTTAGCAAAGGCAGCTAAATTAGATTATTTTAGTAAAAGAAAAAATGAAAAATTAAAAGAAGAATTAGATGCAAGAATAAAAGAAATATTATCAGAAAAATGAAAATAAAAGAAATATTTGAAGGTGTATATAAGATAAATAATGATTACTATACAAAAAATTTAGTTAAAGGAGAAAGTGTATATGGGGAAAAATTAGTAAAGATAAATAACGAAGAATACAGATTTTGGGATCATTATAGGTCTAAACCAGCTGCTGCACTAAAAAATGGATTAAAAAATTTTCCAATAACTAAAAATTCCAAAATTTTATATTTAGGAATTGCTAGCGGAACTACTGCTTCTCATTTTAGCGATATAGCTATTAACGGAATTATATATGGAATTGAAGTTAGTGAAATTCCTTTGGCAAAATTAAAGATATTAGCGGAAAAAAGAAAAAATATAGTTCCTATATTAGCAGATGCAAGAAAACCAGAAACTTATTCTTTTTTAATTTTAGAAAAAGTAGATTTTGTTTATTGCGATGTTGCTCAGCAAGATGAGCCAAGAATTTTTGTAGATAATATTGAAAAGTTTGGAAAAGAGAATTGCTATGGAATGATAGCCATAAAATCTAGAAGTATAGATGTTACTAAGAAACCTAAAGAAGTTTATAGGGAAGTTGAAAATTATTTGAAAGAAAGAAATCTAAAAATAATTGAAAGAGTTGAGTTAGATCCATATCAAAAGGATCATGCAATCATTGTTGTAAAGAATAATCCTTAGGGCAAACTTGAGATAAGGCGATATATAAGGCAATAATATTACTTATGTTTTATCTAATGTAATTTCTTTAAAATTCTATTAAAAACTTTTCTGAATTCTTTTGAACTTCTCTTTTCAGAAAACTTCATACCATGTTTGTGGTATTTAATAAAATCTTTTTCGCTTAAATTTTCATATGTTTTTAGAACCTTTTCAGCTATTTCTTTCTCATCTAGCGAATAAAAAATATTTTCCTTGCTTAATATCTCTGAAGAGCCAAATAATCTATAAACTAATGGAAAGTTTCCACATCTCATAGCATCTAATACACTAACTGGAAATGGATCAAAAAACATAGGATGTAAATAGATTGAAGAAGACAGAAGAATTTTTTTAAGTTCTTCCCAACTTATGTTCATATAACATTTAACATTTTTTGGTGGATTTTTTATTTTTTTAGATACAGTTCCAACTATGTTGAACTCGAAATCTGGTAGCTCCTTAGCTATTTTTAAAACTATTTCAGCTACTTTACTACTTGGAAAGTTTTTTATAAAAGTGATGCTTTTTCTAATTTTTTTATCTTTAATTTCTTCTTTGTTTACTTTAAGTGTAGATGCAGGTCTAACTACAAATATTTTTTCCTTATCAATTCCGTAATCTACCATCCATTTTTTATAATCTCTGAGACAGTAATAAAATAGTCTACAGTATCGTTTAAATTAAATGCTTCATAGAAATATTTTCTAAGGGGAATATTAACAGGATAAAAAGAGTGATCTGGTATTATTGAGATAATTTTGGCATCAAGCTCTTTTTTCAAGAAAAAAGCATATGGAAGCGAAAATGGACTTTCCAATATAAATACACTTTTCTTTTCGTAAAATTTCATTGTTTTTCTATATAACGAATAAGAGAGTTTTGTTTTTGGTTTTTGTGATAGAAAATCGATCTTTTTTGCTCCTATCGAATCATTATCATATAAGATGTGCTTTATGAGGCTTATTGGAACTTCCGATGAAATAGACATTATTCATAAAATTTAGTAGATATAATATTTTTATGAAGAAAAATCAAAAAATATGGATAATTTCGTATATGAATCCATTTTCTCGATATAGGCGAGGAATGGAAGTTTTTACGGTTAACTTATATAGAAGTTTCAAAAATACACTAGATATAGAGGTATTATTTCCAACTAAAACAAAAATAATAAGAGTTATAAAAATTCCACTTCTTAACAAAATAAATCCAAATTTTTTTCAAATTTATATTCCTATAAGAAACGAAAATTTTTGGATTTATTTGCTCGACATAAAAGCGTCATTACTTGGGCTATTTTTCTATAAGAAAGTAATAGTAGGAAATCATGGATTTACTAGGCTAAATTTTATAACTTTTCTTATTTTTCTAATTGCAAAATTTTTAATAAAGATGCGATCCATAGACTATAGAATTCACTGTATAAATAATTATCAGAGAATATTTTTTACAAAAATTCTTGGATTTCCAGAAAATAGAGTCTTCCTAATTCGAAATCCAGTTTTTTCTAAAGAATATCTAAAACCTATTAGATCTAAGGAATTTGTCGTTCTGTTTCTTGGAGCTCTAAATAAACAAAAAGGAGTAGATATACTTATTGATACAATTAAGAAGTTGTCTGATAAACCAGAAATTAAATGGATAATTGCTGGGTTAATTGAAAAAAAATTTTTAAAAGAAATTGCTTCACTAAAAAAATTAAAACACGTTAAATATTTAGGATATGTATCAGAAAAGAAAAAAAGAAAACTTTTTCAGATTTCAAGTGTTTTTGTTTTGCCATCAAGGTTCGAATCACAATCAATTGCTGTTTCAGAAGCTCTAATCTCTGGTGTTCCTGTGATTGTTTCTAATATATATGTATTTAGAGAAATTGTTGGAAAAAATAGTATTTTTGGTGTTTGTTTAAATAAGAATAACAGCGATAATTTATCAAAAGAAATTATTAACCATTATAGAAAATTTTTGGAAAATCCAGAAGAATATTATTCGAGAAGGATTAAAATTATGAAAGAAGCTAGAAAAATTTTTGATATAAAAAAGTTTAAAAGAGATTTTCTTAGAATGTTAGAAGATGTATAGTAGACTAAATAGAGAATTTTTTATCGACTTCAGTCTAGCTAGTAAAAACTTAAAGTTAATGAATAGAGATAAAATTAATAAGATCTAGATTAGAACTTTATCATTCATACTTTGGCGAAGTAGTAATAATAAACAACTCTATGGATTGTCTATGAATTATTTGAATTAGATAGTAAAGAAAAAATATTAAAAATTGCTAAAAAATTAAATTTTGGAGATAGCGGAATTAAAAACTTTGAAAAACTTTTAGAATATAAATTTAAAGAAATATACATCTCTGAAAAATTAATGAAAAACTTTAAAAATAGAAAGAGTAAACAAAAATAATAGATAAAATTATAGCTAAATCCATCTTCATTTTTTCCCTCTTTTTTACTCTTCAAAAATATTGATAAGATTACTAAGGAATATTCCAATAAAAAGTTAGACTTAAGAAATTCTTATCTCTCTAAATTTGTTTGGGCTTGTATTCTCTTATTACATCGATTTCTTCTTTTAAATCACTACTTTTTATTTCAATTTCCTCAACCTTTTTTTCTTTTTCTTCAACTTTTTTTGATATTTCCTCTAAAGATGTTTTAACTTCTTCCAATCTTTCTTTTAATTCGTTAATTTCTTTTGATTCCTCTCTTTTTCCTAATAACATTTCAAAAATTTTTTTCAAATTTTCTATTATTTTTTCAACACTTTCCTTTTCTTTTAAAATTATATTTTTTTCTAATTCTTTTATTTTTGCCGATATTTCTAAATAATTTTTAAGTTTTAAACTTTCTAATTGTAATGAATTTAAAATGTCTATCAAATCTTTGTATCTTTCAATTTTTATAAAAACAGGAACTTTTTCTATTTTTTCTTCGACTCCCATAAATTTATTTATTTCTTTAAATATATTGTATTTATGAATCTAAAAAAATTGCCTCCAGGTCCAAAAGATAAATTTCCAAACGAAATATATGTAGTAATTGAAATTTCTAGAGGAAGTAAATTGAAATACGAATATGATGAAGAATTAGAAGCATTTGTGCTAGATAGAATTTTGTATACTAGTATGCATTATCCATTAGATTATGGATTTATACCTTCTACATTATGCGAAGATGGAGATCCTTTAGATTGTTTAGTTATTTCTTCTTTACCTTTACAAGTTGGTACAGTAGTAAGAGCTAGACCTGTTTCATTATTGGAAATGGAAGACGAAAAAGGAAAGGATGAAAAATTAATTGCTGTACTAAGCGAAAAAATTGATCCGACATTTAGCTTTATAAAAGATTTGAAAGATATTCCTGAAGCGCTAAAAAATGAAATAAAGCATTTTTTTGAACATTATAAAGATTTAGAGCCAGGAAAATGGGTAAAAGTAAAAGAATGGAAAGATTTAAATTTTGCTTTAGAATATTTAAGAAAAGTGAGTAAAATATGATTTCAGAGAGTGTAAGGTATGGAATCGATAGCATATTTAATAAAGAAATATTCTTATTTTCATTATTATTACATTTACCATTTCTTTTTTTCCTAATAATTTTTAATTTTGCAATTTTAGAATATTTTTCTAGCTTTATCTCTCTTTTTTATTTAATCTTTTTATTTCTTTACACTCCTATAATTTTTACTTCGTTAGTTTTAGCTAGTCATCTAAAAATAAAAAGAAAGAAAATCGAATACAAAAAAATTATAGGAGATTGTATAAAGAATTATTATCTTAGAGTATTTTTAGTACATTTGATCCTATATGCGATTATATTTTTAATCTTTTTACCATCTATTTTATTATCTTTATTTTTTTCAATAGAATTATTTCATCTTTGGATTATAGCCTTTATAATTAATTCTATTTTCGGTATATATATATTTTTTAGAATATTTTTAGCCCCATTTGCGACAATATTAGATAAAAAGAAAGTAAGAGAAAGTTTTAGTTATTCTTGGAAGATTAGTAAAGGAAATGTTCTTAGACTATTTCTAATTTATATAATTGGAAATATATTGTTTTTTGTTTTAGGGTTTATGTTAATTGGTCTTCTTACAGTTATTTTTAAAAATCCGCTTTTTAATTCTGTTTTGCTTATAATAATTTCATCTCTTTATTCGATTTATGTCTATTTTTCTTTTTCATATTCTTATTTGAAGTTTTTAAAGAGAAAAATTAAGAAATAGCCCCGCCCGGATTCGAACCGGGGTCTCCGGGTCCAGAGCCCGGCATCCTTGGCCACTAGACGACGGGGCTGAGATATGTAAAGTGAAACTATAATTAATTTTTTAACTTCTATTATTATCTTTTATTTTAAAGTTTGTTGAAAATTTTTCTAAATGTTTTTATACTTTTGTTTTTCGTATATTTTTTTAGATTTTATAATATTTTAGAAAATCTTTTGTTGACAAATTTTTATAAACTTTTATAATTTTACTTATAATTTCTCTCGGGTTTAGAGAATAAAAAATATTTTCTTTGCTTAATATTTCTGACGAGCCAACTAATCTATAAACTAATGGAAAGTTTCCACATCTCATAGCATCTAATACACTAACTGGAAATGGATCAAAAAACATAGGATGTAAATAAATTGAAGAAGACAGAAGAATTTTTTTAAGTTCTTCCCAACTTATGTTCATATAGCACTTAACATTTTTTGGTGGATTTTTTATTTTTTTAGATACAGTTCCAATTAGATAAAATTTAAAATCTTTTAAATACTCTGCAATAGATATAATTAGCTTTGCTGCAGAAGTTTTAGTATAATTACCTATAAATGTTATTTTTTTATTCTTGACTTTTCTCTTTATAAGTCTCTTTTTTACATCAAGTAGAGAAAACGGTCTGACTACATATATTTTTGTTTCGTCTATTCCATAATTAATTATCCATTCTTTTATTTCTTTCGATACTGTAAAAAAATAATCAACTACTTGATCTAATTTAAATATGTTATAAAAATATTTTCTAAGAGGTAATTTTGACGGATAAAAAGTAGAATCTGCTATTATTGAAATTACTTTTACTTTTACTTTATTTTTTAATAGATATAAATAAGGTAATGCATAAAGACTTTCTACAATAATAGTATCATCAGATTTTATTATTTTTTCATCTCTTTTCACTAGAGTAAAATATTGAGAGACAGGATTAATTGGTATTTTTATTGGTATTGCTTTTACGCTTTTTGCCCAAGTTAAATGAACAAAATGAGGACTTAATGGGCTATTTACATATAAGAAATATGTACTCATAAATTATTTTCTTACGGAAATGGATTTAATACTAAGAACATTTTATAATTTATGAGATTTATTTGGTACAGTTTCATTAATTTTTATAATAACTATTATATCTATTTTTCTACTTTATACAAAATCTGAGACATTTGATATAATAGATATAAATTGGGAAATAATTGATAGTGATCTACATATTAAAAAAAGAAACATGGCAATAATTTAGGGCCTGTTAAAATGCTTCTATTTGATCGAGAAATTCAATAATTCCGAAATTATAGATACAATAGTATCTCTTGTAGGATTTCTAATAGCTTTTCCTATCCTTTCAAATATTATAAATAAAATTGCTACTTACCAACTATCCAAAAACAAATCTAAGAAAATTGCTTAAAAATTTTTCCAAACCAATATTAATACTTCTTGCACTTTCATATATTAAATCCCCAAATAAGCTAATTAGTCCAAAAAGTAGAATTAATAAAAAATTTTTGCGATGAATTTTTCATAAAAAAATAAAAAATTGAAAGAAAATTATCCAATTACTAGAAAGCTCCACCAAGGCTTTTTTATAGAAATCTCTCTTCCATCTTCTGCTGATATTTCATATCTAACTTCGAAATTTACTGGAAATATTCCTAAAATTCTTCCACTTTTTTCTGCATAAACATTATATATTATTAAATTTTCTTTTCTTTCTAATAGTATTTCTCTTATTCTCTCTCTTACTCTTTCTCTAATTTTTTCTGGAGTAACATTTATTGTTTTGTTTGTTTCATCATCTTTAATACTTTCATTTTCATATCTTATTGGAACTTTAGATTTTACTATTACTCCTTCTACAATTATAGTAACGTTATCTCCAGGTCTAATTTCAATTTCTTTATTATTTACTTTAACGATAACTCTACTAACATTTATTATTTCGTTTTCAACTTTAACATTTTTTTCAATTTTAACTTGTTTAATAACTTCTTTTAATTCTTCTTTTCTAGCTAAATTTAATTCATGTAATTTTTCAACATAATCTTTTACTATTTTTTTTCTTTCTTCATTAATTTCTTTAATTTTTTCTGCCAATTCTTTTCCACTAAGATTTCCACTTAAAATTAAATCAATTTTTATTTCATTTAAATTTTTAATTGATTCAACAAAACTTTCTGTTAAATTCCTTTTTTCTTGAGAATATCTTTGAACAATTTGTCTAACTTTAGCTCCAATTACTTCCTCTTTTATTGGCATTGGTTGAGGTAAGCATTCTTTATATCTTTCTCTTATTTTATTTACTTCTTCATTTAAATTTTCAATTTCCTCTTTAGTAAGATTATTAGATTTTATTTTTTCAATTATTTCCTTTATTTTTTCTCTTAGTTCTAATCTTAATTTAATACATAAACCTATTGTTGTCTCATTTATTTTTGTTAATTCTAAAGCTGGATTTGGACTGCAAACACATCTATTTTCTATACATCTTGGTGTATCTATTCCTATTGCTTGTGGACAAAGTATATCAATACAATCAGCATCTATTTTACATTCCTTTCTTATTTCTTTAGCAATTTCTTTAATTTCCTTTATTTCTAGTATTTTTCTTATTCTTTCTCTTTCTTCAGCATTAGCTACTAAAACTACTGAAAATACTAAAAAAAGTAGTAGAATAGCTGCTATTATATTCAATTTTATTCCTTTCATAAACTAAATTAAAAAAAATTATTTATTTTTAACTTCCAATTCTCTCTAAAACTTTTTCATATAATTTTAATATTAATTTTCTTCTATCCTCCATTAAAACTACATCACTTTCACTTATTGCAATTAAATTATGGGCAAAAGGTGATGGAACTTCGCTTTCTATAAATTCAAATTCTATTTCTCCACTTTCTATTTTTTCTAAAATTTCTTTTGCTTTTGGTAAATCCATATAATCCTCTAATATTTCTCTATAAGTTTCTTTTAATACTGGAAATTCGTCACCTAATTCATGTACAATCTTAATTAATTTTTCTGCACTCATTTGTTGTTTTTCTAAACTAATTTCATATCCTTTATAATTTCTTAAAATCATAAAACTTCTAGAGGCTACATGCCTAAATTTTCTTTTTATTAATTCGGTATTTTTTAAAGAATCCTTTACTAATTTTTCTAAATTTTTAGAATTTATCAAATTAATAATTTCTTCAAAACTAACTTTTTCATTTTTAACTTTTTTATTTTCAAAAGGTATAGTTAGTATAAATCCATTATCGCTTATAGATACTTTAATACTTCTATTTAAATATTTTGAGAGTGCATATGCATATGCTCTACTTAGTGCATCGTTTACTCTTCTTCCATACAATGTATGAAATACTATATTTTGACCTTTTTCATCAAAAAAACTTTCTACAAGAATAACTTTATGTGAAGGAAAGTTTTTTACTCCATGTTTTCTAAGAAATTTATATTCTAACTCAAAATAATCATAAATTTCATTTGCAACATCTTCTTCACAAAAATATTCTTTTTTTAAGAATTCAATTATTTTTTTCTTACTAATTTTTTTATCTAACATTTTAAACATTTTTTCTCTAAACTTTCCAATTTCTATTGCTAAATCAAAATTTAGTGGTAATTGTTCGCTAAACCAATTAGGAATTGTTGGTTTCTTTTCTTTTACTTCTTTTACATATGCAACATCTCTAATAGCTTTAATAAATTCGTAAGTTTTTCCGCCCAAAACAAATATATCTCCAGCATTTAATCTTTCTAAAAATCCTTCTTCAATATATCCACAAAACTTTCCATCTAGAGTTTTAACTTTTATTTTTACTTCCTCTGGAATAGTTCCTATATTTAATGTATATATGACTCTTGCAGCTTTTTTTCTTCCAAATTTATTTTCATTTAAATCTAGCCAAATTTTTCCATAAACTTTATAATCTTCTAGAGTATGATAATAACCAGCTAAATATTTCAAAGTATTTATAAAATCTTCAAAACTTAGATCTTTAAAAGGATATGCTTTCTTTATTAATTCATATGCTTCGTTTATATTCCACTTTTTTTCACAAGCCATTCCAACTAAATGCTGAGCTAAAACATCTAAACAATTTTTTGGCATATGAAATTTATCTAACCAATATTTTTTACTCATTGCAACCATTACAACATTTTCAACTAAATCATCTCTATCTAAACATATAACTCTTCCTTTTGAAATTGCATGCAAGCTATGGCCAGCTCTTCCTATTCTTTGCATTAATCTTGAAACACTTTTAGCACTTCCTATTTGAATTACTAAATCTATATATCCAATATCAATTCCCAATTCTAAGCTAGTACTAGAAACCACTACTTTTAATTTTCCATTTTTTAATTTTTCTTCAACTTCAAATCTTATATCTCTGCTTATACTTGAATGATGCACTCCGGTAATTTCATCTAAATATTTAGATGGAAATAATTGTTTTAGATGAAAGTGAACTCTTTCTGCTCCACTTCTTGTATTTGTAAATATTAAAGTAGTTCTATGCTTTTCGACTAATTCATCTATTAATTTATACATTTTTTTATTTATTTCTTCTGCATTTTCGAAAATTAAATTTTTAGAAGGAATTAAAACTTTAATGTCGCTATTTTTAACGAATCTTGCATCTATTACAATACATTCTCTATTATTTCCAACTAAGAATTTTGCAGCCTCTTCTAATGGTTCTAACGTAGCTCCAATTCCAATTCTTTGAATTTTCTTTCCTACAAAATTTTCTAATCTTTCTAAGCTTATTGATAAATGAATACCTCTCTTATTATTTGCTAATTCGTGAATTTCATCAACTATTACAAATTTTACATCTTTAAGCTTTTCTTTAAATTTTAGAGAATTTAAAATTATTGCTAAGGTTTCTGGAGTAGTTATTAGAATATGTGGCGGATATTTTAATTGTTTTTGTTTTTCACTAGCTTTTGTATCTCCAGTTCTAATAGAAATTCTTATTTCTTGTAAATTTATTCCAAATTCTTTTTCTGCAATTTCTCTTACTTCTTTTAAAGGAATTTCTAAATTTCTTTTTATATCATTATCTAAAGCTCTTAAGGGAGAAACATAGATGCAATAAACTTTATCTTCTAATTCATTTTTTTCAGCCAATCTAAATAAATAATCTAATATAGATGCAAAAGATGCTAATGTTTTTCCACTTCCTGTTGGAGAAGTAATTAAAACATTTTTACCTTTCTTTATTAATGGTATTGAATATTTTTGTGGCAATGTTAATTTTCCTTTAAACTTCTTTTCAAACCATTTTTTAAAGTAAGGAGTAAGTAGATTTAGAATTTCTTTATCATTCTTTATATCTTTTGCTCTAATTATTTCTATCATATTTATCATAATTTATTTACTTAAGTAAATCATTCAGAACTTTTTCTTTTAAGTATTATTAATGAAGCTAAAACAGATATTACTATTATTTTATTGGTAAAATATTTTTGGGAGTTTTCTCTTTTGTAATATTAATTTCTCTAAAGTTTTAAATTGTGAAAATATAGTACGTCAAATATGGTATCACGTCTTTGAATAATCAATTAATGGATTAATACTCATATTTTTGAATTGGATATCTATTGAGGAGATAAGATAATCTTTCATAGAAGTTTTAACAAAAATATATATTGTTTCATTTTTAATATATATAGAATTTAAATAAATTGGAAAGTATGCATAAACAATTTTATAGCCAAAATATTCTATATTTCCTAAACCAAAATCTTCTATATAAGCTATAGTAGAGTTAGTATAAAATTTCTCTATTTCACCTTCAACACCATAAAAATCTTTTGCATAAGCATATCCTAACAATATTTTATCGCTTAATTTTTCTTCCCTTATTAATATATCATTATATATTATCTTTAAATTATTATCTTCAACAAAAATTCCTATATTTTTTGGAATTTCATTCAAACAAACAAAATTTTTTCCTTCTATGCTTAAAATTTCTTTTGTATAACAAATATCGTATATATAGGCTTCTTCAAATTTAGTATAATTAACAATTTTTGTTTTATTATTTTCATAAGAAATATCTTTATTTTTTTCTATTTTTTCTAT
>JAHLMO010000017.1 GCA_018920305.1 Candidatus Aenigmatarchaeota archaeon | reverse complement strand
AGATGGAAAATTATCTTTTTTTTCATACTAATCCTACCTTTTTAGTTTTAAATTAAGGTATCTTTTTGACATCAAAATACTTAAATTTTTTTATAATATTACCTTCAATAACATTTTCAATGCAGTTATATCCTACGTAAATTCCTGACCAGTGTCCACCTAATACTGTGTTATCATGGATAAAGTTATATGATGAGGGTAGAAAATCAAGTTCTGTTACTTCAGATTCAATATAATCAGGCGGAGCTGAGCCAATTTCAATGCCATAGAAATGATGAACCTCATTTTCTCCTAAATTGTTGTTAATTAAGAGATTATGGCAAATTTCATTTAGAAAACTTGATCTTACTAATTTAACTCCACTACCAAAATTATTTATAATATAATTAAATGCTATAAGGTTTAAAATAGAATTATCAACAGATATTCCTGGTACTTTTGCATTAGCTGTTCCATCTCTCATTCTTCCATCTTTCAAAACAAAATCTCTCATAGGATAGTAATCCGACTTTCCCCAACGCTGTCCATTATTTTTGATCGTATTAAATAATAACATTGCCCTTGTAGTTCCCTGATCAAGGCATATTCCCTCTTTACTGTTACCTTCTATTAGATTACCACAGACAAGCAAATCGATAGCTCCATCTATATAAATTCCTGAAGACATATTGTTTTTTATGGTGTTGTTTCTGATTATTACTTCTTTCACAATTTTTATTCTATCAAAAATCCTTTGGTATTGTGGGCTATATAGATCCGAAGAAAAAATTGTTTGAGGGCCTTTTAAAAAATCCCCGATATTACGGGCAAAGACTACAATACCCGCCTCCCAATTTGATTTTCCCATTCCATTTATTATGATGTTGTTTTCAACAACAATTTTTGATACTTCTTCTCCAATTAGGATTCCAGCGCTTTTTGAATTTTCTATAATGTTGTCTTTTATGAGAATAGATTTTGATTTTCCACCTATTACTATCGAGACTCCTTTAATATTTTTAAATTCAGAGTTTTCTATAGCTAAATTACTACACCCGTAAACTAAAATTCCTGATGAATAAGTATTTTTTATATTTAAATTTTTGATAATTAAGTTTTCACAATTAACTATCCTAAGAACATAATTATCATGAACGAAATTTGAAAAATCAAAATTAGAGAAATCAACTATGGCGTCTTTTAAGCCTTCAATTAGATTTTTATCATGAGTTACTTTAGGCATTTCAGTAATTAGAATGTCTCTGTTAAAGTTTATATCTTTATCTAAAAATTCCAATATTTCGTTAAGAGAAAAAAATCTTCTAATATTCATCAAAATCAATCTCTTAAAGCATAATGCATCTGAGATAAATATTTTATCTAAATAATCTTCTAATTTAAAATTGAATAACTGTAAGTTTTCAAACACTAATAGCCTCCAATTTATGGATTATATCAGCCTTAAAGTATAATCCCAAAAAAACTTTTTTATCCTTATCTTGGAAAAAAATTGAAGTTGGGTGATCTAAATCATTGCGGAATATAATAACCCCATCTCTTTGCTCCCATTTAGTTTCATTAGGATGGTTGGATCCTATTATTTTTCCATCTTCATTCAGACGAAGCAAAGAGATAAATTGTTCATTATTATCTATTAGGCGACTAAACTTGAAATATCTATTTTTGAGTTCATATGAGTTACACATTGAACAATTAACATATAAGAACTTAATAATTTTTATAAGTTTTCTTTCTCTATTGCTTCGGAAAAAGCAATCAATAAACTTCATTGCTTCTTCAAATTTTAGATCAAAAAAGAGCACTAAGGCATATATTTCAGCTATTTGCTCTTTTAGCTCATTTTCATATAAAGCAATATTACAAAAACCAAGATCTAACGTATTCTTAAGAAGATTAAAATAACCATGATGTCTGTAATATTTAATACTGTTAATGATTTCTTGTTTTATATACTCAAAATATTTTGGCTCATATTCAATATTATAATTCCTTAGAAAGAAATCTTTTACTAATCCAATATAGAAATTTTTAGCATCATCACATAATGTATGAGAATACGTTGAAAAAACATTTGATAAGGAGAAGATATCAATCTCCTCTATAGATTTTGCAATAAGAGATAATTCAAACCACATTTTATTTATAAATTTATCTCGAATAAAGGATATTTTAGATTCTGTATTTACTTTTTGATTTTGAAAGAAAATCTTGCAAACATTGATAGCCTTATCATATTCCTTTAATGTAATTAGAGTTGTGAACCAACGATTATATAAAAGTTCATAATCAGGAAAGAACTGATAGATACTTTCCCAAATTTCCTCTGCCTCTTTATAAAAACCAAAGTCAAAATAGTTGTCTCCCTTGATTATTAAAGAATATGGATGCAAACCAAAGATCTCTATTGCTCGGTCGATTATTTTATTTGCTTCTTCTAAATTACCTAATCTCCTGTATGCATAAGACGCATCCCAATAGTATCTTAAGTCAGTTGGGTCTAATTCTATAAGTTTTTCACATAAATTAATTATTTCAGGAAAATTTTTGGTTTCCATTGCAACCGTTAATTTTTCTAATAAGGTCTCTTTTGTTAATTCGTTCATCATCCTATCTCTTCAAACAGTTCTAATGCTCTTTTTACGGCATCATCCATATCATAATACCTATACTCACCTAATCTACCGAGAAGATAAAGATTGTTAAAATTTTTTGAAAATTCAAGATATTTATAATAAAGTTCTTTAGATTCATTAGTTAGTAAAGGATAAAAAGGTTCGCTATCCAATTGATAGTCTTTTGGATATTCATAGGCTAATACTGTCACATGACTGTCAGTGGGTAAAAAATGTTTAAATTCAGTTATTCTTGTAAAGTCGTAATCATTAGGATAATTAACTACTGCAACTTCCTGGAAAAATTCTTTATCTATGAATTTTAGCTCAAAATTTAAACTTCTATATGGCAAGATCCCAAATTTGTAATTAAATAATTCATCTATTTTACCTGTAAATATCAATTTTCCTTTATATTCTTGTCCAAAAAAATATATTTTTTTACACTCAAAATCAAGCTTAATAATTTCCTTATAATCTGTATTTAAAAGCAGCTTAATGTTGGAATTCATTAGCATTCTTTCAAACATCTTGGTATATCCTTCTAATGGAATTCCTTGGTATCGATCTTGAAAGTATCTGCTATCCTTGCTCAAAACTATAGGAACTCGAGCTACAATATCTGGGTCTATCTCTTCCGGAGATTTTCCCCATTGCTTTTTTGTGTAATTTAGAAAGACTTTTTTGTATATATATTTTCCAATAAATTGTAAATCTGGTTTTTCATTTTTAAGAAGTTCTAAAATAGATACCTTCTCTCCATACCTGAAATTTGATAGCAAAGTACTAATCACGTTTTTTGAAATATGTTCAGGGAATAATTCCTCAATAGAGATAAAGTTAATGGGTAATGGGATTTTTTTTCCATCGACATATACTAAAACTCTATGTGTATAATAATACCACTCAGTAAAATTAGATAAATATTCAAAAACTTCCTTATAATTTGTGTGAAAAATATGAGGCCCATATTTATGTATATATATACCTGTTTTATCTAAGTAATCAAAGCAATTCCCACCAATATGGTTTCTTTTTTCAATAATTAACACTTTTTTATTTAGAACATTGGCTATTCTTTCGGCAACTACTATTCCAGAGATCCCTGCTCCAACAATTATGTAATCAAACATTTTACACCTCAACTGTATTTTCTGAAACTATAAAAAACTCATTTACATTATTAAAATAATTTGACCAAAAATTTTCTAAACTAAAATTTAAAATAACATTCTTCCACGATTCTGTTATTTCATCATAATTAGCAAACAGTTTGCCTATTAATACCGGTATTTCATTCAAGTATTTTTCAATTGTCTTATTTAATTCAGTAGATGTCTGATAATATTTATCTGAATACTTATCATAAAAAACTCTTTCTTTTCCATAATCTTTTCTCTTTGAGTATAAATCTAAAATTTCATAAACCTCTAATCTATCTTTTAACACATCGATAACTTCAAATGGAACCTCATGATAATTTTTGAGAATGCTTTTAATTTCATTTACTTTAGTTTTATAAATCGTAAATATATCTGAACTAATGAACCATTTTGGACCTGAAGTAAATAGCTCTATTGCAGATCTATATGCTTCAAGTAGTGCTATATTTTGTGTTGATAATAATGCACTAATTCTATCAAATAAAGTAGTGACAAGTAACATTTTATCTAATTTATAATAAGTACTGAGTATTATTAAAGTGTGTAAAAAAGAAAAAAACTCACCAACTACATCATGTCTTGCTTCATGATAAAGATAAATATTTTGATTACATATTAACCTGCCTCTGACTCTATCAATTTTTTTAGATAATTCCAAATCATCATTTCGCAAAAAGAAAGGAACGGGTGCTTCTATTTTACGGAGTATGTTAGTGGGAATAGATAAAAATATGAAAGTGCTATATTCAATAGATTGATCTTTACCTAAATATATAGAAGTCCATTCATCTTCAATATTTCTTCCGTATCTTATTAAATAGGGATAAAATTGTCTAGATGTAGTAATGTTTGATGTTAGTTGATGTGATGGTGTAAAAAACTTACCCCAAAAAGCACCCCATTCTTGAACTTTTGATGGATCTCTGGAAGAGAGAATAATTCCAGTTAATGCTGTACTATTATCATTAAAAGCAATTGCCGAATCAATTGTCAAAAAAACAGATGGTAATAAAATAGCATCATCATCTATTAAGATGATCTCATCAACATCATCCCATTTTTGATTTTCTTCGAGATATTTCTTTATTAAATAAATTAAAAATGAGGCATTACCACCACCTCCGTAATTATTTCCTTTAAAATAAATTAGTTTGAGATTTTTAAGAGAATGAAACAAGTTGAACATTTCTTTTCTCTCAGAAGTGTCATAAATAATAAAAACATATCGGTTCAAAATCTCATCAAACCCCAGAATTGAACAATACTTTGAAAGTCTTAACAGATTGCTAAATACTATTTCAATATTATTATATGTTCTTAACAAAACAAATCGTACTCCTTTGCGAACACGGTTACTGAGAGAGCCGCCTTTAAAGATTAATTTTTCGATATTAAAGTTATTTCCATTCGTCTCTATGGATAATTTTAATGAACAATTAGAATCCAAACCTTTTATCATTATTTTTTCAGTTACAAAGACTTCTGAATTTATTTTAAAATTTTCGGAATAAATATTATCTTTAAATGCAAGACTCTCTGCAATAATCTTAAGATTAAAATCCCCACTACCTTTTCCCTCTAAATAAATATAATCTAGGTTTGAATGAATTAAATAAGGAGCGAGATATAATCTATTATAAAAACTATTCAAATCTTTTTTAAGATCTATTACTTTTAGAGGCAAATCCCGTAATTTAACATTGGCTCGTCTGTAACTTTCTACGAAAAAGTTAAGTTGTTTCTCAATATATTCGTATAAATCTTTCACATTTATTTTTTTTGTGTTAGTATTCATATTAGGTAGTACTAGATTTAGATCTATTATATCTTTGTTATTTATAGAAGATAAGTCGATTGAACAGAAATCTTTAGAGTTCGAAATTACATTATATTTATCAACTTTTACACTAATTTCATACATTTTTCCATCAAAAAATATTTTAGGTATTTGAATCACAAATCCATATCTCCCATCTCCAATTTTAGCTTCTAACAAATCCTTACGAAATAGGTTGGCTATAGTTTCTTTTACGGGATTTCCATCTACTAATAAAGTCACTTTAAGTCTTTCATTTAGATTTGTAAAATTAGCTGCCCAACCTATTACAAAACCATCCATAATTAAAT
>JAHLMO010000016.1 GCA_018920305.1 Candidatus Aenigmatarchaeota archaeon | reverse complement strand
TGAATTTTTTCATATTAAAAAATATTAATAAAATTAAAAATATAAAAAGATTAATATAAATTTTTAGTTTTCGTTCACATTTACCATGTATAGTGTATAGGTTTTGCAAAAAACGATATGCCCCTGCCGGGATTTGAACCCGGGACCTCCTGCTTAGGAGGCAGGCGCTCTATCCATGCTGAGCTACAGGGGCAATAATTAAAATAAAAATATAACAAATCTTTATTCAAATGGTTTCTTTAGTTAGAATATCTACAGCTTCACTTTCGTTTTTTCTTTTTAGCATTGGCCAATAAATTATTTCTTTAATGCTATATAATTCTAATAAAATCATTAAAACTCTTTCAATACCTAAACCAGCTCCTCCAGTAGGTGGCATTCCAACCATCATAGCTTCAACAAAAATTTTATCATATTCGTGTGCTTCTTCAAATCCAAGCTCTCTCATTTTTGCTTGCTCATAAAATAGTTTGTTTTGAATTATTGGATTGTTTAGCTCGCTATAAACATTTGATATTTCCATTCCAAAAATATATCCCTCTGCTCTTTCTACAAAATCAGGATTATCTTTTAATGGTTTACAAAGTGGAGTAGTTTCTATTGGATAATCTAAAACAAAAATTGGCTCTATTAGATTTTTTTCTACAAAAGTTTCAAAAATTTCCTCTATAGCTAAACCTCTATTATATTCTTTAACTTTTAACTGTATGTTATTCTTTTCCAAAAATTCTTTTATTTTTTCGTCACTAGCACTCTCTACATCTATTCCAGCATATTGAGCAATTAAGTCAACCATCTTTTCTCTTTTCCATGGCGGTTTTAAATCTATTTCATATTCTTTATTACCTATTTTTCTTTTAATCGTAGTCTTTCCTAAAATTTCTTTAGCAGCCAAATATATCATTTCTTCTATTTCTTTTAATTTGCTTTCTCTATCTGCATAAGCTTCATACCACTCAAATCCAGTAAATTCTGGATTATGCGTTACATCTATACTTTCATTTCTAAAATTTTTTGTAATCGCAAAAACTTTATCAAAACCAGATATTATTAACATTTTCAAATAAATTTCTGGACTTATACTCAAAAACCAATTTTCTTTTAAGTCGTTTACATAAGTAATAAAAGGTTTTGCATATGCTCCTCCATATATAGGTTGAATTAGTGGTATTTCGGTTGAAAAATCTAAATAACCTCTATTTATTAAATAATTTCTAAAAGCTTGAATTACTTTAACTTTTATCTCAAAATTTCTTCTTACATTTTCATTTAATATAACATCTATATGTCTTTTTCTATATCTTTCTTCTATATCTTCTAATCCAAACCATTTATCAGGCAAAGTAAACAGTGCTTTAGCTAAAATCTTTATTTCTTCACAAAATATAGTTAACTCCCCCTTTATAGTTTTTCCTACATTTCCTTCGCAACCAACTATATCACCTCTTTGAATATATTCTTTAGCATATTCAAAATTCTTTGTCTTATCTTTGCTAACAGCTAATTGAATTTTATATCCATTGCTATATAGATCATAAAAAATTAAGTTTCCATGTCTTCTTATTGTTAAAATTCTTCCAGCAACTTTTACTTTCCTATTAAAAAACTTTTCTTGATTTTTTATTATTTCTTCTACCGAATTTGAAATTTCGAATTTTGTTATAAGAAAGGGATCTTCAATTTTTTCTTTTAATTCTTTATAAACTTTTAACCTGTTTAAAATATCTTCTTTTAACCCATATGACATAAAATTATTTATTATAATTCTTAATTTAAATTTAATTTTTACTTTCTTTTCTTCCAATATTTTGGTCCAATACTTCCAACTTTTAATGGCATCCTAGCAGAAGTTTGTCTAGATACTTTTGGTCTTTTGCTTCTTCCTCCCCATGGATGATCTACAGCATTCATTTTAGTTGGGCTTACCATTGGCCATTTTTTATTTCTAGCTTTCATCGCATAATACTTTTTACCAGCTTTTAAAAATGGTTTTTCATGTCTTCCATATCCAGCTGGCATTCCAATGCTTGCTCTACATCTTACATCTAGTTCTATAACTTTTCCACTAGGTAATTGAATTTTTGCCATTTTCTCTGATTTACCTATTAAAATAGCATAGCTTCCAGCTGCTCTACATAATTTTGGTCCACTACCTGGAAATGTTTCTATTCCATATATTTTTGAACCATCTGGTATATCTTTTAACATCAATACGCTACCTAATGTTGGTTCTGCATTAAATGAAATTATATCTCCAGTTTTTATTCCATCTGGTGCTATTTGATAAAAAGTTTGACCATTATCTAATTTAATAATTGCAATTGGTGCTGTTCTTTCAACGGTATGAATTATATCTACAACTTTTCCATAAATTTTATCAAATATTGGTGGATATACATAATCACAAAAAAATCTATGAGATGGTGCTCTATATCTTGGTCCTCCTTTTCCTCTAGCTCTAATTATAGGTCTTTTTCCCATAGATAATATAAGGAAATATTTAAAAATATTATGACAAAAATTCTATCTATAGCTGAAATACATTCTGAAACAGAAAACATTTTAAATTTTGTTTCATGGCTAAATCAAAATGAAGTTTTTGATCTAGTAGTTTTTAATGGAGATTTATTAGGAAGCGATAATGATGATGAATTTATAGCAGAAACGATATTGGAAATTTTGAAAACTATGAATAAACCTATATTAACAATTCCTGGAAATAACGATGGAAAAATTTTTGAAATATTTAAAAAACACTCAAATTTTATTCATAATAATTTTTTTGTTTTTAATAATATAGTATTTTTTGGATATGGTGGTGCAAGAACACCAATAAAATCAACTTCTTTAGAACCAAGCGAACAAGAATTTAAAGTATATTTAAACAATTTATATCAAAAGATTAAAGATTATCCAATAAAAATATTAGTTACTCATATGCCACCTAAGGATACAAGATTAGATTTAGTAGGAAATATGCATGTAGGTAGCGAAGAAATTAGAAATTTTATATTAAGAAATAAAATTAATTTAGCAATTTGTGCACATATTATTGAAGCTAGAGGTTATGATTTGTTAGGAAATACTATTTTAATAAATCCTGGAAAATTTACAGAAGGAAATTATGCAATAATTGAAATAAAAAACGATAAAAATATTGAATTCCAAATGAAAAATATTTTTCAAAAAAAAGTAAACGAGCTAGATATTTGGTTAAAAATCTAAGTTTTTATAAATTCTTTATAGCTTTTATTTTCTTTATCTAATTTTTTTTGACAATTCCTACAAATCATTTTCAATTCTCCTTTACCTTTCACTTTTACAAAACTTCCAAATGCATATTTTTCAATTATTTCTACTTTTCCATCTTCTAATTTGACTTTTGCAACTTCTCTATTACATACTATGCACTTATTATCGACTTTTTTCCATTTTCTAACCATTATTATTCAAAATCTTTTATAATTTTTGAAGAAGTTGCACCCTCTTCGTTTATATATTTAGAAGTTTTTCTTTTATAATAAGGTGTTTCTACATCACTAACTTCAAAAAAAGAAATTTGAGCTATTTTCATTAATGGTCTTAAAATTATTGGTTTTTTGTTTGTATTAAACATTTCTAGCGTTAAATGTCCAGAATATCCAGGATCTACCCAACCTGCTGATGTATGAATTATTAAACCAAGTCTCGCAAATGAACTTCTACCTTGAATTTGAGCAGCAATATTATCGCTTAATTTAATATATTCGTAAATAGAAGCTAAGACAAACTCATATGGATGAATAACAAAAATTGAATTTTCGCTTTTTAATTGAAATAAGTCAGTATATTTATAATGATAAACTATATAATTTTCGTTTTCTTCTTTACCAATTAATTCATCGTTAAAACTTTTAGGATCTATATAAGCATCTCCAATATTTTTAAAAACTCTAAATTTAAAACCAAGTCTTAAATCATAACTAGAAGGTCCAATTTGAGATTCTTCAAATGGAGTAATTATAATTTTTCCTTGTTTTACATATTCTTTTATTTTTTTATCGGAAAGCAACATATTTATGAATGAATAATTTCTCTTAATTCTTTTAATAACTCTATAGCTTCTTTATCTTCTCTTTGCCATATATTTCTACCAACAGCTATTCCAGAAGCACCAGCTTGCATAATTTCTTTTACTACTTCTATAAATTTTTCTTCCTCAATTAATTTTCCTCCAGCAACTACTATAGGTCTAAAACAATTTTTTATAACTTTAGAAAAAGTTTCTTTTGAGCCTGTATAATAAGTTTTAATTATATCTGCATTTAATTCGCATCCTAATCTTGCAGAATATGAAATTGCTTCATAACTATATCTATCAAATTTTTTAGTTCTAGGATAAAAAAAGCCAGTAACTAATAAATTGTTTCTTAGAGCAATTTCCTTTACTTTTACAAAATTTTCAATCATTTTACTTTCATTATTTGAACCCACATAAATTGTAGCAGCTAAACCAACTAAATTAAATTTTTTCTTTAATTTTTTTATCTCCTCTTCGCTTACAAAAATAGTTTGAATTTGAAAATCTTCTTCAACTAAATCTGTTTTTCCAGTAATCTTTAAAATTAATGGAATTTTTGGTTTTGAATAATAAACAGAACCTATATGCATTATTATTGCATCTACTTTTCCTTTTTTTGCAATATTTACAATTCTTTTTGGATCTAAATTAACATTTTCATAGATATGAACTCCGTGCTCTACACAATGATCAAAAGCTAAAAATAAGTATTTATTATCTTTAGTAAGCATAAAATAAATTAATCTATAAAGATTCTTGTAATTTTTTCTATTTCATAGCTAACGTTTAAATTGTTTAAAACTTCTTCTATTTTTTCTAATTCTCCAGCTTCATCACTAATTATTTTTTCTAAATAAAGAGCTTCTATTCCAAAAACAAAAGGTTTTTTATAGTATTTTTCTGGTTTAATCTTTTCTATAATTTCTTTTTCTTGGTTTTCATTTTCACTAATGACTCTTATAGTAACTAATACTTTTCCCATAT
The DNA here is from genome assembly GCA_018920305.1 of Candidatus Aenigmatarchaeota archaeon. GTDB lineage: Archaea > Aenigmatarchaeota > Aenigmatarchaeia > CG10238-14 > SpSt-28 > JAHLMO01. Next base: position 1,718 of record JAHLMO010000016.1, on the reverse strand, counting down.
TTAAGGTCCTTTAAATCCGCACTTTGGACATATATATTCAACTATAGAATTTTTACAACTTTTGCATCTTATTATTTCTGCCTCTAAACAATTTGGACAAACAAATCTGCTAAAATTTTCTCCACTAACTATTTTTGTATTACAAGATAAGCAAGTTAATACCATTTTAATTATTATAATTTAAAAAATATTTATTTTATTCCAGAGCTTCCAAATCCACTATCACCTCTTTCTGTTTCACTCAATTCCTCTACTTCTTTTACATTACATTTTAAATAGGGTAAAATTAAAAGTTGTGCAACTCTAGAATATTTTTCTAAAAAAATTTTTTCTTTTCCTAAATTTATTAAAACTATCTTTACCTCTCCTCTATAATTTTCATCTATTACTCCAGCTAATACATGTAATCCTTTGGTTGCTAATCCGCTTCTATCTTTTATTATTCCAACATAACCTTTTGGAATTTCAATTGCAATTCCAGTAGAAACTAATTTTATTTCGTTAGGATTAATTTCAATATCTTCAATTGAATATAAGTCCAAGCCGGCATCTCCTTCTCTTTTTCTTTCTGGTAATTTTGCACTTTCATTTAATCTTTTAACTTTTAGTTCCATTAATTAATTTAACTCTATTTATATTTCATTAAATCTTTTATTAAACTTTCGAAACCATATCTCTCGAAGAATTTAAATATTATTCTTCTAGCTATATCTTTCATATCTTCTTTAGGAAAATAAACAACTGGATTAGTCCTATCAATTTTTTTTAATAAACCGAGTTTTACTAAAGTGTTTAATCTTTTTCTTAAACCTTCTAATGTTAAACTTATTTGATGTTGAATTTTTAGTTCGCTATGTAAAAAAGGTAAACAATATGGTTGAGTATCACCTGGAAATTCTTTTCCAGTTAAATAAAATTTTTTCAAAATTAATACATCTATAAAATCTATTCTTTCTAATATTTGTCTAATAAAAATTTCACTTAATTGAGAATGTGTTGATAATTCTATTTTTTCATCTTTTAAAATTTTTTCCATAATATTCTTACGAATAAATAAAGATATTCTTTTCTTTTGTTTTATGAAAAAATTGCGAACTTTATACAAAAAAATTGCAAAAGAAAGAATTAAAATTCTATTAAAATTAGCTTTTGAAAAAGTTAAAGAAAAAGATCTTGAACTCGCAAAAAGATATATAGAGCTTGCAAGAAAAATTGCATTAAGAACAAATTTTAGATTAAAAAAATTAAAAAGACTCTTTTGCAAAAAATGTAATATTCCATTAGCTTATGGATTAACAGCAAAAGTTAGATTAAATAAATATCACAAAACAATTAATGTTACATGTTTAAATTGTAATTTTACCAAAAGATATCCATATAAACCAAAAAAAGAAAATTAGAAATTAGCCAGGAGGCCAATTCAATTTTCTACCAGCAATTAAATGCAAATGTAAATGAAAAATGCTTTGACCAGCATCTTTTCCTACGTTAAAAATTAACCTATAACCTTTTTCATAATTGTTTATTCCTAAATCTTCTGCAATTTTCCTAGCAATAAAAAACATATAACCAACAATTTCTATATCATCTTCTTTTATTTCTTGAATTCCTGTAATATGCTTTTTCGGAATTATTAATAAATGAATTGGAGCTTGTGGATTTATATCTTTAAAAACTAAAACTTTCTCGTCTTCGTAAACTATCTCGGCTGGCCTTTT
>JAHLMO010000015.1 GCA_018920305.1 Candidatus Aenigmatarchaeota archaeon | reverse complement strand
TTATTTTAGAAAATAAAACAAAATGAGTGAAAAAATAAGAGAAGGTAGTATAATAAAACTTTCAAAAAAACTTTTAGAATTTTAAAATATCTAAAATTTGTATATGAATTTAAAACTTATGATGAACCAATTGATTTTTACTTTTTTATTAAAGAAAACAAAAATAAAAGTTAAACTTCCTTCAAGACCTTAGTCTTTTGTAGAAGTTATATAATTCTAGAAGAAATTTTTAAATTTTTTAGGTTACTAATATTTAAATTTTCTTAATTTAAATAATTTATATTTTATCTTCTACGTCTCTTAGGCTTAAACGAACATATATTTTGCTAAATATTGGTTTCTAATTTTTAATAAATTTTACAACATTCTCATAGGTTTTTATATCTATCCTTTTTAAATCTTCTAATTGACTTTTTTAACTTTGCTTATATACTCCACTTATGAGCTTTGAAGAGATAAACAAGCCCCCGGTGGGATTCGAACCCACGATCTCCTGCTTACGAGGCAGGCGCTTTACCAACTAAGCTACGGGGGCTTTCATTAAATATTTTTTCTTTAAGAAATTTTATGGATGTAAGAGTTTTAAAGTTTCTTAATAGACAATCTAAAAATTTAGAAAAAATTTTAAAGAATTATCAAAAAATTAAAATTGTTTTTGATAGAGATGTTGATGGTTTAATGTCTTGTTTAATTGTATTATGCGTATTAGAAAAATTAAATAAAAAAGTAGAATATTTTTCAATTAAAGTCAAAGATTTAAAAAATTTCTTATCTAAACAAAAAAATTCTAATTGCTTATACATATTTCTTGATTTAAGCATAGAAAAAGAATTTTTAGCCGAAATAAAAAACAAAAAATTGAAATGTATATGGATAGATCATCATCAATTAAAAGTTTTTTCTTTTAAAGATATTTTTCTTATAAATCCAGTGTTAATAAATTCTTCGATTTATTTACCAACTTCGGCAATTTCCTATATTATATTCGATAGAATTTATCATATTGATAAACTTCTATTCTTTGCTTCAATAGGAATAGTAGCTGATAAGGGAGAAAAATTTTCTGAAAACATTCTAAAAAAAGCAGAGAAAAAATTTAATCTTAAAGTAGACGACTTTTTTGAAATTTCTAAAAAAGTTAATTCTCTTTTCATTTTCGAAAAAGATATAGAAAAATACGTTCCAAAAATGAGAAATATAGCATTTTTCAAAAGCAAAGATTTAAATAGGATTTATAGTAAAGCTCAAAAAATTTTAAGTAAAGAATTTAAAAATGCAATTAAAAAACATATAGAGATAGGTAGCTTTTTTCTTTATAAAATAAGAACGAAATTTAATATAAGAAGTACTATTGCAAATATGCTTTCTCAAGAATTCAAAGATAAAATAATAATTGTCTATGAAATTAGAAAGAATGAAATTATAATGAGTTTAAGAAGTAATGATTCAAAAATAAATTTATTAGAGATATTTTCTAAATTTAATATTAATTTTAAAAGTTTTGGTGGCCATAAAAGTGCATGCGGAGCAGTTATGAGTAAAGAAGAATTTAAAAAATTTCTCAAAAAATTAAAAGAATATGGTAGAAATAAATGAAAAACTTTATTTTGAAAAAATTTCGAAAGATAGTTTAATTGGATATTTACATGAAATTATTGAAAGTAACGAAAAAATTAGTGCATTATTAGAACAAGCTAATACTGTCGCTACAGAAAGATTTTTCTATAATGATCATGGAAAAATTCATTCAAGAATTGTTTCGGCTGCTTCTTTAGAAATATTTGAAATTCTTTTAAAATTTAATATTATTCCTTCGATTGTTGAAAATAATATTGGATTAATAGAAGATTCGAAAGTTGTTATTTTTCTTTCTGCATATTTGCACGATATAGGTAATGCATTTCATAGAGAAAACCATCCATTAATAGGAAGTTTACTAGCTTTTAATCTTTTGGATGAAATTTTGTTAGAAATTTATCCAGATATAAAAAAGAGAAATAAAATTAAGGCGGAAATTTCTCATTCTATTTATTCGCATGATGAAAAAATTTTAGCAGCTAGTATAGAATCTAGTATAATAAAAGTCGCAGATGGATTAGATATGGCAGAGGGAAGAGCAAGAATTCCGTATAAATTAGGAAAAGCAGATATTCATGCTTTTTCTGCTTTATCAATAAAAAAAGTTGAATTAGAAAGTACAAAAGAAAAACCAATTTTAATAAGAGTTCATATGAATAATGAAGCAGGAATATTTCAAATTGAAAAGGTTTTAATTCCAAAAATACAAACAACAATAATTAAAAAGTATACAAAAATAGAAGCGATAAAAAATGGAGAGATTTTGAGAATATATGAATTTGATTAGTATTGTCTATATTTTGATAATTGTTTATTTATTTAAGATTTTAATAGACTTAATAAGGGGACAAGCAATATATTTTCCATTACCTAAGAATACAATAAGAAAAATGTTAAAACTAGCTAAAGTAAATAGAAAAGATGTGCTATATGATTTAGGTAGCGGAGATGGAAGAGTTTTAAGAATTGCTGTAAAAGAATTTAAAGTAAAAAAGGCGATTGGAATTGAAAAATCGTTAATATTATTTCTAATATCAAAAATTTTAAATAAAATTTCGAAGCTTGAAGATAAAATAGAAGTTAAATGGAAAGATTTCTTTAAGGAAGATCTCTCTAAAGCAACAGTTATAACTCTCTATTTAAATTTTGGAGTAATGAAAAAATTGGAAGAAAAAATTATAAAAGAATGTAAAAATGTAAGAATTGTTAGTGCTGCACATAAATTTCCGAATTTAAAATATAAGAAAAAAATTAAAACAGGACATTTTTATTGTTATCTTTATGAAATTTAAAAATTACTGAGTTTTAAACTCTAGATAATGACACTTTCCACAATATCTTCTATTTTTATGTTCACCCAAAAAACTTCCGCATTTTGGGCAAAGTTTTCTTAATCTTATTATTTTATCGTTCTCTATTTTATAAAGCTTATGTATTTGAACTGTTTTATGTTTCATTTTTTATTTTTCATAAATTTTTACTTTTGCTTTAGATTTTGAACAACCTCTTATAGAGAGTATATAGTCTATAACAATTTTTTCTTTTTCGACATTAAACATTTTAGATATTTCATTTGCCAATTCTTCTCTGCTTGGAGTAGCTTTATTACTATGATCTATTTCTAATAATAACTCTTTTCTTTTTAGCAAAGGATTGTTTTTTTCTTGAATAATTTTTATTTCCATATTTCAATATATAAGTTAAGAAAAAATTATTTAAAGTTTAAACTACAGTTATTGCATATTTACCTCTTGAATTCAAATTCATAAGTTTTGCTACTTCACTTTTTTCAGCATCAATAACGTAAATATAACCTTTCCAATTTTTTGTTAAATCTTTTGATTTACATCTTGGGCATTCTTTTTCCATTGTTATCGTTCTACAATTTTTACAAGCTAAAACTATTTTAGCCATTTTTATTTTTTATCTTCTTTTTTTATCTTTTTTTCTTTTTCAATCCATTTTATATTTCCTAATCCAGGTTGTCTCATTGTCAAACCTACTTTAAACATATTTTGCTCAAAACTTACAGAAATTATTCTTGCAATAACTTCATCGTCGATCTTTAAAGTTTTTTTAGAATTTTTTGCTAAAAATATTTTATTTTTTTCATCAAAACTCATGTAATCATCTGTTATTTGACTTATATGACAAAAAGCATCTAAAGCACCAATTCTTATTATTGCGCCATTTTTATTAGCGTCTATAACTTTACCATAAACAATTTCTCCAACTTCTGGAATATAAGCTAAACATTCTATTACAACCTCAAAATAAATGTTTTGATTTAGTGGAATTAATTTTCCTTCAGAATGTTCTACTAAGTTTAAAACTTTTAATATAATGCCATATCTTGTTACAGAATTTTCTAATTTTTCTTTTACTGTTTTGAGTAAAGAATCTCTTAAATTCTTTCCTAAATTTTTTGGCTGCATTTCTATAACATCTTTTATTTTTAAAATTTTGAACATTAAAATATATTTATGAAGCAAAAATTTAAATTATTCTCTACCTCTTTAACACCTCTTTTAATGATAATTATAATAATCTCATTATTAGGTTTTATTTCATTTTTTATTTTTTCGCTAACACCAAAAGTTGTTTTAACATCTTTTTATAAGCCTATCATTGATTGTAAAGAAGGAATAGTAAGAGTACTAATAGAATATTCAGGAAAAACTAATTTGACGAAAAATGAAATTAAAGTATTTTTAAATGGAAAATTTTTGAGAGAAGATTTTTATAATTTTGTAGGCTACGAAAATTATTTCGAAATAATTCTTCCTTTAGCTTTTTTAACTGAAAAAGAGATTAATGAACTTTTAGTATCTTCTTATGGAAAAGGAATTAGAATATCTTTAAGGAATGAGTGTGGAAACTTAGAATCGTTTTTTATACCTTTAGAATTTAGAAATTTAAGTTTGGTTGCATATTCTTCTCCGCACTGGATTGTAATAGACTATGTTTTAGGCAAATATTTAATATATAGAAGCACTAACGGAGATTTAATTGCAGAACAAGGTCCTTATGAAGGAGATATACCGATATATACTGGTTTATATAATTTTACAATTCAAACATCTCAGAGTAGTTGGGATAATAGACCTATAGATTCTCCAATTATAATTTTTAAAAATCCTAATCCAAACGATATTTGGATTTTTAATTGGACAGATCCTCATGGAACCTTTAGATTTAGAATGTATCCTATAGAAAATGCCTTAGATGATATGCTTATTTTTTGGGAAGATTTATTTAATCCTTTTTCTCCTCCTAGCTCTCTAGATGATTGGAAAGATCATGTAGTAAGAGTAACTATATTACCAAATAATACTTATAGAATTGCTGTTCATTTAGCCAAAGGCGGATATAAACATGGATTTTATGCTTTTACTTCTTCTTCTAATCCTTTAGAAGGAATGTTAGTATATGAAAAACCTTATGGTCAAACCTTTTCAAATTATAACCAAGGATTTTATGATGAGTTTAGATCCTGGACAGTAAGATTATCAAGTTAAAAGCGTTAAATATATATTCTACTTTTTTTATAATAAATTTATGGTAGCAAAAAAGGCAATAAGTGAAGTTTTAGCGATGCTTTTAATGGTAGTAATTGTAGTTGGTTTAATAGGAGTAGCATACTTTTTTATAAGTGGAATGGTCACAAGACAAACAGCAGGTACAATACAAATAGGAGCTGTAAATTGTATAGTAGGGCAAAGATTAGAAATTTTAGCAACAAATGTTGGAACTACAACAATTCCAGCCAATGAGACAAGAGTTTTTATAGGTGGGGGTTTAATAACGGCTAGAACTATTACTGCTGAAGATAAAACAACTGCTCTAACAAATATAGATCCTGGTGTATCTTTTTGGATTTTAATTAATGATGTAGATCCTAATACTGCTGGAAATCAAGCACCAGCAGCAGGAAGAACTTATAGAGGTCAGATAGTATATGCAGGAAAAGCAACGAATTTTATGATTACCTGTTAGTATAAGACTTGCAATATCTCCTTATTTTACATTTTTTACATAGAGGATTTTTAGGTAAGCAAATAGTTTGGCCATATGCAACCAAAATTCTATTATATTTTATTTTTAACTTATCTGGTATAATTTTTTCTAAAACTTTTTCTGTTTCTTTAATATTTTTGGTATTTACTATTCCAATTCTATTAGAAATTCTATGTACATGAGTATCTACAGCAACATATGGTAAATCATATAATTCATTCAAAATAACTTTAGCAACCTTACTTCCTATACCTGGAAGTTTTATTAATTCTTCTAGATTTTTTGGAATTTTTCCTTCAAATTTTTCCAAAATTTCTTTTGCAAATTCTTTAAGAATTTTTGCCTTCTTTCTATAAAATCCAACACCATAGAGCAAATTTTCCAATTCTTTTTGATCTATCTTTATTAAATCTTCAAAATTTTTAACTTTTTCAAATAATCTTTTGCAAACATTTATTGTAGTTGAATCTTTCGTTCTCGTACTTAATATTGCAAAAATAGAAATTTTAAATGGATCTTTATTAACTACTTCATATTTTTTAAATACTGGAGCATCTAATTTTAAAGCTTCTTTCTCCATTATTTTCAAAATTTTTTCTAATTTCATAATTTAATTAACGATGATAATCATTAAAATCTATATATTATTACCTTTTAATAATAACTTTATGACATTAGAAAATACATTATCACTATGTAGTGAAAATTACTTAGAATTTAAAAAATTAGCAGAAGAAAGTTTAGATATGAATGAAAAATTAAAGTATTATAAAAAAGCTTTATTTTGGCTTGAAAATTATATTGCAGTTTATAGTATTTTAATTGCAGAAAAAAATGCAAAAAAAGACGAAGACTTAGAAAAAATTGAAAAAGCAAAAAAAGCACTAATTAATAAACTTTCAAAATATTTAGATGAATTAATTAATAATTTATGAGCTGCATATTTTGTGAAATAATAGAAAGAAAAAGGCCAGCCGAGATAGTTTACGAAGACGAAAAAGTTTTAGTTTTTAAAGATATAAATCCACAAGCTCCAATTCATTTATTAATAATTCCGAAAAAGCATATTACAGGAATTCAAGAAATAAAAGAAGATGATATAGAAATTGTTGGTTATATGTTTTTTATTGCTAGGAAAATTGCAGAAGATTTAGGAATAAACAATTATGAAAAAGGTTATAGGTTAATTTTTAACGTAGGAAAAGATGCTGGTCAAAGCATTTTTCATTTACATTTGCATTTAATTGCTGGTAGAAAATTGAATTGGCCTCCTGGCTAATTTCTAATTTTCTTTTTTTGGTTTATATGGATA
>JAHLMO010000014.1 GCA_018920305.1 Candidatus Aenigmatarchaeota archaeon | reverse complement strand
CCTAATTGGCCATACCAGTTACTTCCCCAGCACATAATTGAACCATTAGATAATAATGCGCAGGTGTGATGATAACCTGCGGCTATTGCAATTGCATTGTCTATACCTTGTACTGGGACTGGAGTGGGTCTAACTTCGTATGTACCATCACCTAATTGACCAAAAAGGTTATTTCCCCAGCACATAATTGAACCATTAGATAATAATGCGCAAGTATGCCGACTTCCTGCGGCTATTGCAATTGCATTGTCTATACCTTGTACTGGGACTGGAGTGAGTCTATCTTCTCTTGTTCCATCACCTAATTGACCAAACCAGTTATATCCCCAGCACATAATTGAACCATTAGATAATAATGCGCAGGTGTGATGATAACCTGCGGCTATTGCAATTGCATTGTTTATACCTTGTACTGGGACTGGAGTGAGTCTATCTTCTCTTGTTCCATCACCTAATTGGCCATACCAGTTATATCCCCAGCACATAATTGAACCATTAGATAATAATGCGCAGGTGTGATAATCTCCTGCAGCTACTGCAATTGCAGTGTTTATACCTTGTACTAAAACTGGGATGTGTCTATCTTTGGTTGTTCCATCACCCAATTGACCAGCACCGTTCCTACCCCAGCACGTAACTGAACGATTGGATAATAATGCGCAGGTGTGATCTCGTCCTGCAGCTATTGCAATTGCATTGTCTATACCTTGTACTGGGACTGGAGTGGGTCTATCTTCGTTTGTTCCATCACCTAATTGACCAAACCAGTTATATCCCCAGCACATAATTGAACCATTAGATAATAATGCACAAGTATGCCAACTTCCTGCGGCTATTATAGATTTTATCTTTAAACCATGACTACTAAAATTTGAGTCATGACTACTAAAATATAAATAAAGAGTAATAATACTTCCAATTGTTAAAATTAGAACTATAATTATCACAATAGATTTAGAAATTAAACTAAAATTGTTGTTACTGTTATTATTGAATTTTTTCATATTAAAAAATATTAATAAGATTAAAAATATAAAAAGATTAATATAAATTTTTAGTTTTCGTTCACATCTACCATGTATAGTGTATAGGTTTTGTAAAAAACGATATGCCCCCACGGGGATTCGAACCCCGGTCTCCGGCTCGAGAAGCCGGCATCCTTGGCCACTAGACGATGGGGGCAATAATTAAAAAATAAAAAAAAGTAAATATTTTAAATTCCTTACTTTTTCTTTTTCTTTGTTTTTTTAGATTTTGATCCTTTTTTAGCTTTAGATTTCTTTACTTTTTTTACCATAACTAATTTTTTAAAATTTCTTTACTTAAATTTTTAATGAAAAATATAGAAATAGGGAAAAAAATAAAAATTATTAAAAAAGATTTTGAGATAGAAGGATTCATAATTCCGAAACCAGAATTATATGAAGAAGATTTTATTTTAGTTAAACTTTATAATGGTTATAATATTGGAATTGAAATAGATGAAAATACAAAAATTATAGAATTAGGAGAAAAAATAAAAGTTGGAGAGTTTCCAAAAGCTGAAATAATCAAAAATTCAAATTTAAAAAATATTTCGCTAATTCATACTGGAGGTACCATTGCTTCTAAAATAGATTATTCTACGCAAGCAGTTAGCCCAGCAATTCAACCAGAGGAACTTTTCTATATATTTCCAGAATTAAAAAACATTGCAAATGTTGAAAGAACAATTTTACTATTTAACATTGCAAGCGAAGACATGTTACCAAAGAATTGGATAAAAATAGCCGAAGCAGCATATAAAGAAATTAATGATAAAGAAATTTTTGGTGTAATAATTTCCCATGGCACAGATACAATGCACTTTACTTCTGCTGCGTTAAGTTTCTTCATTCGAAATTTAAATAAACCAATAATTCTAACTGGAGCTCAAAGAAGTAGTGATAGAGCAAGTAGCGATGCAAAAATGAATTTTATATGTTCTTCTTATGCTGCCATATCCAATATAGCTGAAGTTGGTATTGTAATGCACGCATCTAGTAATGATGATTTTTGCTATTTTCATAGAGGTACAAAAGTTAGAAAATTTCATACAACTAGAAGAGATGCTTTTAAAAGTGTTAATGATAAACCTATTGCAAAAATTTATTACGATGGAAAAATTGAAATTATTAATAAAAATTATAAAGAAAGAAATGAGAATAGACCAGAATTAAAAGCATTTTTTGATGAAAGAGTTGCAATGTTAAAATTTTATCCTAATTCGAGACCAGAAATAATAGATATATTAGTTAACAATTTTGACATAAGAGGAATAGTAATAGAAGCTAGCGGTCTAGGTCATGTAGCAACTAATAACGAAAAATCTTGGATTCCATATATTAAGAAAAACGATAATACATTATTTGCTATTACATCCCAATGTATTTTTGGTAGAGTACATCCATATGTTTATACGAATACTAGAATTTTAAGTAATTTAGAAAATGTTGTATTTTGCGAAGATATGTTAAGTGAAGTTGCATATGTAAAACTTGGTTGGTTATTAGCTCAAGAAAAAGATTTGAAAAAATTGAAAGAGCTAATGCTAACTAATTTTGCAAATGAAATTAATTATATAAGTTATTATGAAGATTAAAGCTGGTTTAGAAATACACATTCAATTAGATACAAAAGAAAAATTATTCTGTAAATGCAAAACTACTATGAAAGAAGAAATTCCAAAAAAAATTATAAAAAGAAAGTTGCATCCTGTTGCGGGAGAATTTGGTATAGTTGATTTAGCAGCACAATATGAATATCTAAGAGATAGAGAGTTTTATTACGAATATTTTGAAAACGAAAGTTGTTTAATAGAATTAGACGAAGAACCTCCAAGAGAAATAAATAAAGAGGCATTAACATATGCTTTGCAAATTGCAATGATGTTAAATTGTAAAATTCCAGATAGAATTCAAATAATGAGAAAAACAGTTATCGATGGTTCTAATACTAGCGGATTTCAAAGAACAGCTTTAATTGGTTTCGATGGTTATATCGATGTAGATAATAAGAAAATTGAAATAAAAACTGTTTGTTTAGAAGAGGATGCTTGTGCAATAGATAAAGAAGAAAATGGTAAAGTTTATTATAAATTAAATAGATTAGGAATTCCTCTTGTAGAAATTTCTACTGGTATTTTTGAAGTTGAAAACTTTAAAGAAATAGAAGAAGTTGCTTTTAATATTGGTTGGTTAGTAAAAACAATAAAAAAAATTAAAAGAGGAATTGGTAGCATAAGACAAGATGTTAATATTTCAATTAATTCAACAAGAATCGAACTAAAAGGAATTCAAAGATTAGAAGATATTTCAAAAGTTGTTAACTATGAAGTAAGAAGATTATTAGATTTAGAAAAGCTAGTGAAAGAATTTAAGAATAGAGAAGTAAAAATTAGCGATATTTTGATTTTAACTGATAAATTTAAAAATTCCAAATCAAAATTAATAGAAAAATTTTTGAAAGAAGGTAATGAGATATATGGATTAATCTTATATAATTTTAAAGATTTTATTAATTTTAAAATAGCTGATAGAACTCTAGCTAAAGAAATTGCCGATTATTTAAAAGCATTCAATTCGGGAATTATTCATAGCGAAGAAAATTTAGAAAAATATAATTTAAAGGAAGATTTTGAAAAAATAAGAGAAGAGTTAAAAATTGGTAATGAAGATGTACTAGCAATTTTTGCTTCAAAAAATGATATACCAATTAAATTTATAAAACAAAAAATTGAAAAACTTATAAATGGTATATTAGAAAACGAAACAAGAAAAGCCAATAGCGATCTTTCTACAAGTTTTTTAAGACCTTTACCTGGAAGTGCAAGAATGTATCCGGAAACTGATTTACCATTAATAAGCATATCTCGAGATTTTTTAGAACAAATAAAAATTTCCTCAACTCCTCTAAATATAATCATAAATCAGCTATCTCAAAAGTATAATGTAGATAAAAATGTTTTGAAAGAAATTGCAAGAAAAGATTTATTAGATTTTTGCCAAGAAATTCTAGATAGAAATAAGAATTTAAATCCAAATTTTGTTTTTCAAATTTTTTTAAATTTCGAAAAGTATAATTTAGACAAAGAAATTGTTGAAAAAAAGAGAGATGATTTTTATTTAATGTTTAAATACTTAGAAGAAAGAAAAATTTCTAAAGCAGCTATAGATGATATTTTAAAAGAAATAAAAGAAAAAAGCTTAGAAGAAATAATTAAAGAAAAAGATTTGATAGCATTTAATAAGGATGAACTAAAAAGTATTTTAGAAAAAATGAATATTAAAGATAAAAAAGATTTAAGAAAATTGTTTGAAAATGAAAAAATTAAAAAGAAAATAATTTTTGAAATGATTGATGAACTTTTAGGCTAAAATTATTTTCTTAGTTTAATAGATTCTTGAAATAGTTTATACATATTTAAAAAAACACTTCTATTAAATTCTTCATATAGCTTTTCTAAATCGTTAAAATTATCTGCATAAGTTATGTTTCTCATAATTTTTTTAATACTATTTTGAATTTCACTAGCTAAAGCATAATTAATAGAATTATATCTACTACTCATAGCCAGAATTCTATCTAATAAATCTAGCAATAAAGTTTTTATTCCAACAAAATGTTTTTTGTTTTCTATTTCACTTAACAATTCTTTTCTAATTTTTTTTATGTTTTCCTCTATTTCTTTTATAGGAAATTTTAATAAAACATTATCACCAAAACCTTTTAAAAATCTTTTTGAATCAAGAACTTCCCTAATTACTATACAATATGCTATTGGCTCTAAATCACCAATATTTATATTTACCATAATTAAGTTTAAAGAATAAAATAATTAAAAAATTCTAAACTTATGGAAATAGAAGAAAATATTGAAATTATAGATGGATATCCTGCTCTTTACTTAAAGGATATTGATCTATTAGTAATAAGTGATTTACAAATTGGCTTCGAAATTCATTTAGCTCAAAAAGGAATTTTGATTCCACAATTTCAATTTGAAGAAATTTTAAATGATATTAAAAAAATCAAAGCAATTTCTAGAGCTAAAAGAATTTTAATTAATGGAGATCTTAAGCATGAATTTAAAGAAGTTACAAAGCAAGAATGGAGAGAAACTATAGAATTTTTGAATTTTTGTAAAGAAAATTTTAAGGAAGTTATTATAGTTAGAGGAAATCATGATAATTATTTATTAAATATCTTAAAAGAATTTGAGATAACCTTTTACGATCCTTATTATTTAGAAAAAGATTATTGTTTTTTACATGGACATAAAAAAATTGAGATACCAAATTGTAAATATCTAATTATTGGTCATGAACAGCCTGCAATTGTTTTAAGAAATGAATTTGAAAAAGTTAAATTAAAAACTTTTTTATTTGGTAAATATAAAGATATAAAATTAATTGTTTTGCCATCTTTTTCTTCTATTTCTTTTGGTTCAGAAATTAATAATTATTTAGCTAAAGATTTTCTAAGCCCATATTTAAAAGAAAGTGAAATAGATGATTTTGAAGTTTATGCTATAGATAAGACAGTCGGAACTTTAAAGTTAGGAAAATTAAAAAATTTACGATATTTTTAAATTAATTTTTTTAAAAATTCTTTAAATTTTTCATCGCTCAATTGATCCCTTATTCTTCCCGCTAAAAATAATTTTATTAAAATTTCCTCTACTCTTTCTGCAAATTCCGGCTTAGCTAATCTTATTCTAGCTAATCTTTCTCTTGCCTCAATACTTAAAATTTTTCTTAAAATTTCTTTTCTTTGTTCTTCAGTTAATTTCATAAAAAAATAGAAAAATATAAATTAAATATATAACCAAATAATATGGAAAACATTTGGGATGTAATAATAATAGGTGCAGGTCCAGCTGGTCTAACTGCAGCAATATATTCTTGCAGAAAATTGTTAAAAACTTTAGTAATTTCTTTAGATATTGGTGGATTAATAAATTTAACAGAAGATATGGAAAATTATCCTGGATATTATCCAGAAAAAAGTGGCTCAAAATTAGCTCAAATTATGTATCAACAAGCATTAAATTTTGGTGCAAAATTTGAAGTAGGAGAAGTCGTAAAAATTGAAAAAGATAAAGATTTATTTAAAGTTATTCTAAGCGATGGAAGAATTTTCTTAGCAAAGGCTATTATTGTTGCTTGTGGAAATAAACCAAGAAAATTAAATGTACCAAATGAAGATAAATTAATTGGAAGAGGTGTTAGTTACTGTGCAACATGCGATGCTCCTCTCTTTAGAAATAAAGTTGTTGCTGTTGTAGGTGGTGGAAATAGTGCATTGGAAGCTGCACTACTTTTAGCTAATTATGCATCAAAAGTATACTTGATACATAGAAGAGATTCTTTTAGAGCAGATGAAATTACAGTTAAAAAAGTTAGAGAAAATTCCAAAATTGAATTAGTTTTAAATAGTATTGTCACTGAAATTATTGGAGAAAAAAAAGTTGAAAGAATAAAAATCAAAAATTTAATTACAAATGAAGAAAATTTTTTAGATGTAAATGGGATTTTTATAGAAATCGGTTATGAACCTAAAATTGATTTTGTTAAAGATTTAGTTAAAGTTAACGAAAGAAATGAAATAATAGTTGATTTAGATATGAAAACTAGCTGCGAGGGTATTTTTGCTGCTGGTGATGTTACGAATATTAAACATAAGCAAGCAATAATTGCTGCAGGCACAGGCGCTATTGCAGCTTTGAGTGCCTATGACTATATAACGAAAAAATTATGAAGCTAATCATGTGAGATATCTAATAAGTTCTTTTTATTTAAAATTTTCTCTTTCTTTTTCTCGTTTAGTACATTTATTTTTCGTTTACCGACTTAATTAAGAAAATAGTTTTACTGGGACTGGAGTGGGTCTATCTTCTCTTGTTCCATCACCCAATTGACCAGCACCGTTCCTACCCCAGCACATAATTGAACCATTAGATAATAATGCGCAGGTGTGATAATCTCCTGCGGCTATTGCAATTGCATTGTTTATACCTTGTACTGGGACTGGAGTGGGTCTAACTTCGTATGTACCATCACCTAATTGACCAAACCAGTTCTCTCCCCAGCACATAATTGAACCATTAGATAATAATGCGCAGGTGTGATGATAACCTGCGGCTATTGCAATTGCATTGTTTATACCTTGTACTGGGACTGGGGTGTGTCTATTTGTGGTT
>JAHLMO010000013.1 GCA_018920305.1 Candidatus Aenigmatarchaeota archaeon | reverse complement strand
ATCTATTCTTGTCTTACAAGAGCTGTCCGAATAAGAATACTCGTAAACGACTGTTTGAGGAACAATTCCTGGAACATTAAAAGTATAAACATCGCACAAAGTACATGCATTACTTTTTTCTATTATTAAATTAAAAAATAAAAATGAGAAAAAGACAATTAAAACTAGAAATAATTCTTTAGAAACCATTTTATTACCTCTATATCTTTTTCAAGATTTTTTATGTTGATTGTCAATAACTTATTTTCTTTTTTTATCATAACTCCTATGTTTTCACGTATGTCTGAATAAAAGACTACTGCATTATAATTCATAATTTTTATATTTTCGATTTTAATATTATTAAGATTTTCTGCAAATTCTATAATTCTATTAAAAACTTTATTAGCATCTTCTTCGCTTGAAAAATAATATTTATAAAAGTTAAGAATATGTGAACTTTTTATATAAAAAGTTTCTGCTTTTATTACATCAACACCAAACAGTCCTTCAGTAATGTTTGTCTCAACATGATATAAAACAATTTCATATTTTGGTTGGTTTAAAATAAAAATAAAGTATAAAGTTAAAAGAGAGATAGAAGTAAGGAAAATGACTAAAAATAATTTATTTTTATTTTTAAACAGTTCTTTAAATTGAACCATAATATAAATATAAACTTCAAAACTTAAATTTAAAAATATTAATATGCCCCGGTAGCTCAGCAGGTAGAGCGCTGCTCTGGTAAAGCAGAGGTCCCGGGTTCAAATCCCGGCCGGGGCTTATATTATAGTTTAGTTAATATTAGAAGATGCATAACTTTTTCTCAAATCTTAAAATTTTTTGTTTCAAAAATTCTATTAAGTTTTTGATTAAAAATTACTTCAATTCAATATTATTTGTAGATTTTTGCATTAAAAAATTTAGGGGTTAAACCATTCTATTTCATAATATTTTGTTTCAGAGTTTGGAAGTTCAATTCTATTTGCAACATAATAAGTTACGCTACTTTCTCTATCAACTATAGCTATTAATAATCTTAATCCAATAGAGTCTGCTAAATCTAATGCACTTGCTAAAAATTTTCCACTAATTTTTTCATCTTCTTGTAAACAAATTACAATATAAGAAGGATTTGAACTAATTGGATTTTCTACCTCATTTTTTTCGTTTCGATGATATACTATAAAATCTATTGGAGTTTTTTCTTTCATATAATCTTCTTTTTTCATTCCAGGAATTGCCATAATAAAAGTTTTTCTAACACTATGAGCAACTCTAATAGCTCTTGCTAATTCGCTAGTTTGCATTTCTATATTTTTTGGAAAAACATGAATTACATGCTTAGAATGAATCCATTCAATTCCTTTTCTTAATGGAGATGCCCCTGGAAAATAAATTCTAAAATGAGTTCCAAATTTTAAGCCGCTTTTAACAATATATCCATTATCTCTCCACTCTTTATAAACTAAAAACATATCCTCAAAATTATAAGTATAACTTTTTTCGTTTTCGATTATTTTTTCTAAAGTTAATTTCTCATTTGAATTAATATCAAAAATTTCAAAGCCTTTATGACATAAGTATGCAACTTCAAAATTATCTAAAACATGCATTTTTCCTTTATCAATATTTTTATAAACTCCATATTGTCCAAACCAATACTTTTCAAATAATTCTATCGATCTATTATCAAAAAAGAAACCAATATGATTTTTTAAGTCATAATAAATTTTCATACTTTTATAATTAGATAAATCAATATCTTGAGATGGATATTTTTTTGTAACACCTTTTTCAAAATTTTTCAATTGAATTCTATTTGGATAAGTAATAAATAAACCTCTAATTTTCCAATCTCTATATGTTAAATATTTTTCTAAGAATCTTTCATCGGAAAATCTTTCTAAAAATTCCTTAATATTAATTATTTTGTTTTTTTCAAATAGATAAGCATTTCTTATTTCCATTAGATATAAAACTTCTTCTTTTTCTAATTCAAAATAAGTTCTTAAAGATTTTCCAATAAAACTTTTTCTTAATTCTTCTTTTGAAAAATCATCAAAACAATAAAATTTTCCATCTTTTTCTAAACTAATTTTTATCTCTCTTTTCATAAATTAACTAAAAAATAAGCTTAAATTACTCTAATATTATCTTTAGCTTTCCTTTTTCAAATCTTTTTTCAATTATAGATTTTCCAGCAGGTTTAGAGATTATCTTAAAATAAGCTTTATCTTTTGCATAAGCTCTTATTTCAATACTTTCTTCTAATTCAGAAATTTCGATATCTTTAGCACTTTCTACATCTGGCAAATCAACTTCAATTTCAATTCTATTTAATTCTCTTTTTATTTTAACTTCTGGCTCTTCAGTAATTTTAACTTCTCTAATTTCTCTAACTTTTTCTTCTTGTTTTTCTTCAACTTCTTCAATTCCTATTTTCTTTTTAAGATTTTCTTTAATTTTTGGTTCTAGTTCTTTATAATCTCCAAAAGTTTTAACATATACTTTTGGTTTTTTTCCACTTCCACTTTTTATTACTATACTTATTCCCCCACCTCTAATATAAGGCTCTTTTTCTAAATCAAAAGGCTTTAACATTTCTTTAAGAACTCTTCTAAATGTTCTATCAAAATCTTCAAAAATATCTCTTAAATAATTTCTATCAAAAATTTCATCAAACATTCTAAATCCTAAAAAACATCCACAATATGGACAATATGCCCAATTTGCTTCTATTTCTTTTCCACAACAAGGACAACTAACTCTTCTTCTTGTTCTCATAAATAATTTATTTATTTATAATTTAATCGATAAACAAAATTGTATGAACATTTTCTTTTTTTTATTAGGGGTTTTAGATACTTTAGCGGCATTAATAATTTTGCTAAATTTAAAAGAGAACTTATTTTTTACTATAATTGCTATATTTTTGTTAATTAAAGGCTTATGGACTATAGTTTCTTCTTTTTAAAAATCATAGAATTATAAAATACTTTTTCCTATTATGTAAATAATAATTGCTAGTACAATTATTAAGGATATCATTTCTATTTGTTTGGAATATTCTAATGATTTTTCCCAATATTCTCCAAAAATAAATCCTAAACTAACTAATAAAGAATTCCAAATTAAAAATCCTAAAAATGTTAGAACAAAATATATTTTTAAATCCATCTTAAAAATTCCAGCAGGTATAGAAACTAAACTTCTGAATCCAGGCACACATCGAAAGAAAAGAACTGTTAATAATTTATTTTTATTAAACCAATTTTCAGCAATTTTTAATCTTTTTTTAGAAATAAAAAAATATTTTCCATATTTTTCGACAAAATTTCTTCCAAAATAACCCAAAAAATATAATGGTATAGTTCCAATAGTATTTCCAAGAGCTCCAACGATTATCGATAATACTAAAAAAATATAGCTTTTCTTTAAATATGCTAAATATCCTGCAAATGGTAAAACAATTTCACTCGGTAAAGGAGCGAATAATGATTCTAAAAAAGATAAAACAAAAATACCGAGTAAATCATATTTTTCTATAAATTCTAGAACAAAATAAAAAAATGTTTCATATAGATTTCCAGACATCATTTCCAAACTTCGTAATTTTCATTTTTTCTTTCTTTTATTAGTCTAGATATTGAAAAAAGAAAATCTGATAATCTATTAATATAAATTAAAACGTTATCATCTAAATTTCTTTTTTCTTTTAATTTCCATAGACTTCTTTCAGCTCTTCTACAAATAGCTCTAGCATATTGTAAAAAAGTAAATTCTAAAGAACCAGAAATATAAATAAAATTATTTAGAGGCTTTAAACTATTTTCTATACTTTCAATTTTTTTCTCAATATTTTTTATATCTTCTTCACTAATTTTATATTTTTCGAATCCAGCAATTATTGAAGAAACTTCAAAAATTTTTGTTTGAATATTTTTAATAATTTCGTCTAAATCATTGTCTTTAATCAAACTTCTACAAATTCCTAATACACAATTTAATTCATCTAAATCCCCCAATGCATCAACTAAACATTCACTTTTTTTAACTTTTTCTTTTCCAACAATTGTTTCTCCTTTATCTCCACTACCAAATTTTTTCATAATATTATTTTGCCAAAACTTTGTTTTCGAGCATCTTTAATGCATTAGATTCCCATATAGTTAATCTACCTAATTTTGCACCAGGCGCTAGTATTTCGGAATTTAATTTTTCAAAAGAGCATACATCAATATTTAAATTCTTTAAAATTTTTCTTAATTTTTTTGCTTTTTCTTCATTTTCAACAACTATTAAAATTCCTTTTCTTTTTTTATACCTTCTTCCTCTCATCTTTCCTTTACCAGCTCTAATTTTCTTTTCTCTTATTCTTTCAAATTCTTTTTCTAATCCCAATTTAATTAAAAATTCTCTAAATTCTTTAGCTTTTTTAATTTTTAAAAGTTCATCATTCGCAATAATAATTGGAAAATATTTTAATTCTTCAATTTTATGACCTCTCTTTATTACAAATTCTTTTATTAATGTTGCAATAGCAGCAGAAATTATTGCAATATTTCTTTCTTTTTTATTAATCTTTTGTTTCCAATCTTTTTCAACTCTTGGCGGATGAGCTCTTCTACCTTTTCTAACATTCGGAGCTATTCTAGCTTCAAACATCATATGTAAAGGAGCTTTTCCGTGAATTCTTTGATGTCTTGCCATTCCTCTACCCATTTGAGTAACATAAGCTCTAAATGGTCTTCTTCTGCCATGATAATGAGCACTAGTTCTTAATCCAGCAAAAATATCAGTACCATATGGTTGTCTTCTATTGCTTTGAATTCTTAAAACATCTCTTAAAACTATATCTTCTCTAATTGGATAATTAAATATATTTTCATTTATTTCTATCTCTCCTATTTTTTCTGCATTAATGTTTATAACGTCTAGTTTCATTAAATAATTTAAATTCAAAATTTATATTTTTTAAATGAATGACTATAATGAAAAGGTTATTATTATAAATGAGA
Source organism: Candidatus Aenigmatarchaeota archaeon (assembly GCA_018920305.1). Classification (GTDB taxonomy): domain Archaea; phylum Aenigmatarchaeota; class Aenigmatarchaeia; order CG10238-14; family SpSt-28; genus JAHLMO01. Next base: position 5,164 of record JAHLMO010000013.1, on the reverse strand, counting down.
TTAAAAATCCAAAAATTAGTGTAATAATACCAACTTATAATGAAGAAAAATATATAGAAGATACATTACTTTCTATTAAATATCAAAGATTTAACTATCCATATGAAATTATTGTTAGTGATTCTAATAGTAAAGATAAAACAATAGAAATTGCCAAAAGGTATGCAAACAAAATAATAATAACTAAAAAAAGAGGTATATCAATAGGAAGAAATTTGGGAGCAAAGTATGCAAAAGGAGATATTTTAATTTTTGTAGATGCAGATACTATATTATTACCAAATACTTTAAGAGAAGTTTATAAGGTTATAAAGAAAAAAGGAATATCTTTAGTTTTTGTACCTTTTTTATCGAGAGAATATTCACCAATTTCAAATTTTTATTTTTCCTTTTCTTTCAATTATATGAAATTTCTTTATATAGTAGGGAAAGTTGCACACATTCCTGGATTTTTTATGGTTTGTAAAAGAGAAGATTTTTTTAGAGTTGGTGGATTTGATGAAAAATTGAAGGTATTAGAGGATTTTGATTTTTCGGAGAAATTATCTAAAATAGGAAAAGTTTGTTTTGTAGAAAATACATATGTTTTAACTTCTTCTAGAAGAATTAAAAAATGGGGAACTAAAGCGATACCAAAATATTTGGCATCTTACTTTAATTATTTAATTTTTAAAAACGATAAAATTGGGAAAAATTTTTGGAAACCTATTAGATAAATTTATTTTTCTCTCTTTTTTATCTTCTTCTTTTTCTATTCCCAATGGGCTATTTCCATCTATTACTCCAATAATTCCTCTTCCTTGCTCAGTTTCAGCAATTATTACTTGCAAGGGATTTGCGGTATTATTTTAGTGCGTTTAGAAGCGTAAAGTTATAAATTTTTTAATAAATTATAAAGCTTTATGCTACAAAAAGTTTGGGATAAAAATATAGAAGAAAAAATTCTTGAAATTTGGAAAAATGAAAAATTAAGTTATAGGGGAGGCAAAAAAACTATTATTATTGATACGCCACCTCCATATCCAGCACCATTTTGGCATATTGGAGCGGCTTTAAGCTATACTTTACAAGATTTTATTGCTAGGATTTTTAGAATGTTTGGCTATAACGTAATTTTTCCTTTAGGTTTTGATAGAAATGGAATTCCTGTTGAATGGTATGTAGAAAAATATGAAGGAATAAAAATTGAAGATGTTGGGAGAGAAAAGTTTTTAGAAATTTGTAAAAGTTATTTAGATAAATATATCGATAGAATGAAAAATATCTTAATAAGATTTTTAAATAGCTATGATTTTGAAAATATTTATCTTACCGATAGCGAAGAATATAGGGCTTTAACTCAAAAAACTTTCATAGAATTATTCAAAAAGGGATTAATTTATGAAGATTATAGACCAAATACTTATTGCCCAAGATGTAAAACAACAATAGCATATAGCGAAATTGAAAGGGAAGAAAGAATAACAAAACTTTATTACATTAAATTTAAGGTAAAAGAAAATAATGAAGAAATTATAATAGCAACTACTAGACCAGAATTATTAGAAGCATGTAGATTAATAGCTTATAATCCAAAAGATAAAAGATATAAAAAATTAAAAGGAATGCATGCAATAGTTCCTATTTTTAATTTAGAAGTTCCAATAATTGAAAGAAAAGAAATAGATATGAATTTTGGTAGCGGAATAATGATGGTTTGTTCTTATGGAGATTTAGATGATGTAAGAATTCTTAATGAAGAAAAAGTAGAACCAAAAATTATAATTGATGAAAGTGGAAATTATATTGGAGAAAAATATAAGGGAAAAAAATTAAGCGAAGTAAGGGAATTAATAGTTAACGAATTAAAAGAAAAAAATTTAATAGTTAAAGAAGAGGAAATTACTCAAAATTTACCAATTCATGAAAGATGCAATACCCCAATTGAAATAATTCCAATGAAAGAATTTTATTTAAAGCAAGTTGAATTTAAAGAAGAAATTCTTAAAATTGCAAGAAAACTTAAGTTTTATCCTAAAGAGCATAAAAAGAGATTAATTAGCTGGATAAAATCTGTAACAATAGATTGGCCAATTTCTAGAAGAAGATATTATGCAACAGAAATTCCTTTATGGTATTGTAAGAATTGTGGAAACGTTTTTTATTTCGAAGATAATAAGTATCATCAGCCTTGGAAAGAAAAAATAAATGTAATTTGCGAAAAATGTAAAAGTAATGAATGGATTGGAGAAACTAGAACTTTAGATACTTGGTTTGATAGCTCAATAACAATTTTATACCTAACTAAATATGGAACAGAAGATTTTGAAAAATTATTTTCTTCTATTAAACTAAGACCTCAAGGTTATGATATTATTAGAACTTGGCTTTATTATACATTGTTAAGAGTTTATCAATTAGTTGGAAAATCTGCCTTTGAAATTGTAATTATTAATGGTATGGGTCTAGATGCTTTAGGTAGAAAAATGAGTAAAAGTCTGGGTAATGTTATTTATCCAGAAGAAGTTATTGAAGAAATTGGAGCAGAGCCAGCTAGATTATGGTTTTCTATGGAAATTACTATTGGAAATGATTATAGAATAGATAAAGAAAAAATTGCAGGAGCAAAAGCTTTCTTAACTAAATTAATTAATATTGCAAATTTTGTTTCTAATTTTAAATATCAAAAAGAAATTATTGATAAACCTAGCGATAAATGGATAGTAAGTTTATTAATGAAAACAAAAGAAGAAGTTTTAAAACACTATAAAAAATTGGAAATTTCAAATGCAGTTAGAAAGATATATAGCTTTACTTGGGATATTTTTGCTTCCCATTATATCGAAATGGTTAAAAGAAGAGCTTATAATAACGATGAATCGGCTAAATATACTTTAAATTTTGTTTTTAAAGAAATTTTAAAATTACTAGCTCCTATAATACCAGCTACTTGCGATTATATTTATAGAGAATTATATGGAAAATCAATATTATTAGAAAAATTTGGAAGAGTTAATAGAAAATTAATAGATAAAAACTTATTAGAAAAAACAGAGAAGCTATTAGAATTTAATAGTTATATTTGGAAAAAGAAAAAAGAAATGAATTTAAGTTTGAAAGACCCCATTAATGAAAAAGTTTGGGAAGAATTAAAGGAATTCGAAAGCGATTTAGTTTTAATGCACAATTTGCAATAAAATTATCTTTCTTCTTTCTTTCTTTTATAGTATAGGTACAACACATAAATTACTATAAAATATATCAAAGCTAGTGCTGGCGAAAATGCAAAGGCTGTTGGTAAAATTACATGTGCAGATTCAATATTTGATAATAGCGGTAAAAATGCTAAAATTAAAAACATAACAGCAAAATTCATTAAAGTTCTTATTAGCTCATCATTTTCTATTTTTCTAATTTTTTTATCTTTAAAATTTTCAAGAGTGTTTTCTAAGCTTTTATATTCATCTAGCTTTTTTTCCATAAAAATATTTATTTCAAATTTTATATTCATAATTATAGTTAGAAACCCCCGGTAGCTCAGCGGTGGAGCGCCCGGCTGTAGATCTTTGCTAAATAAGCAAAGGGAGCAGTCGGCGCTCCCACACGGTTTAATGATAAGATGATTAACAGAAACCGGGAGGGCGTGGGTTCAAATCCCACCCGGGGGATTAATTTTTTATTTTTTTCTAAAAAGTTTTAATCCCAAATATGTCCCACCTAATGCAGCTAAGAATGAAAGTCCTATTATAATTGCAATGACTGATGGCTCAGTTAAAATTAGTAATCCTGTTGGTATTGTTGGTTGATGAATTTCTGGAGCTGGACAATCTTGTGGACAATTTCTCCAATCTTCTCCTACTTCACATACACCATTTCCACATACAGGCTTAGGTAATTCTATAATTCTTTCAATTATTGGTTGCGTAATGTTTGTTATGTTATAGTATATTGGAGTTTCTATAATTTTTTCTTTTTCAGCTATTCTTTCTGTTGGAATTGCTACAAGTTCTCTTTGAACTTGAACTTGAACTAATGGCTGAGGAGTATAATAAGAAGTAAATATTCCGTAAATTCCAAATGAATCAACTATTGCATAAACATACGCTAAACTTTCATTTACAATTATTACCCCGCTTGCTGTTACTAATTTCCATATGTTATCTTCTAGCTTATAGAATCTTGTGTTAGATATATCTAAATTTTTCGAAATTAATAGATTTGGATTGAAATAATACCTAATTTCTGCTAATCCAGAAAATGAGGAAAGATTTTTTGTATTAAAATATATTATTCCTACTGGCCTTTCGTTTGGATTATTTCCAGCAAAAATAGTTGAATAAATTGCTACTGATAAATTCATAGATTGATTGTTTTGAAGGTAAAACTCTAAATATTCATAAGTTGGGTAATCTATTCTTAATATTCCTTTTCCATCTTTTATCTCAACAATAGGATCTAATAGCAGTATTCCTATTTCGCTCATTAATTCGAAAGTAATATTAAAGCTTGCAGGTTTTAATGCTGGGTGAGAATATATTTTTATTGTTAAATTATTTTCGCTTAATGGTTGTAAGATATTGAAATATGTTTTGTTATAGCAATAAAAGGATAGCATATTATTTGATGGTTTTTCAAAATAATCACCAGTTTGATTAAAATATATAGGAGGTAATTCACATTTCAAATAATATTCGATTGGAGGTATTCCTGCTATCATAGATTTAGATAAGAGGTATGCTTCTACATTAAATTCATTACCACTTAAAACATAGTTAACATCTTCTGGAGTTATATTCACTCTTACAACTAATGGCATCCAATCATTTACTCTATACTTAAAGTATACTATAGCTTCAGAAACTCCTCCTGCATAAATATTAGTATCGAATTCTTTTACTATTGTAACATCTTTAAATGGATTAATCGATAGTACTTGAGATAGAGATAAGTTTATTAAAATGCTTGCAAATATTATTGCTATTAGTATTGTTTTTGCGTTCATGGTAATGGTCTAACTTCTAATCTTGTTTCTGGACCGAAATATATTGTGCATGGTTTATTTATACAGTATATTCCAATTCTTAAAGTTGTTATATTAATAGTTGATGAATTAGTGCAAGATCTTAAAATTATATTACTTCCATTAACAGTTATATAACCACCAGTAAAAGAACATATCAGGGAA
>JAHLMO010000012.1 GCA_018920305.1 Candidatus Aenigmatarchaeota archaeon | reverse complement strand
ATAAAACTATACTAATTTTTTCATATTTTTTTATAATAATCAGCATTATCAAACATTTTGTCAATAACAGAATCAACTTTTGCCGAAATTTCAGAAACAAACTTCTCATTACTTTTTGTTTTTTTAAACAATATTTCTTTTTTAAAATATTCTAAATCAATATTAAAAAACTCATTGCCAGCAAAAAACATGCTCAAAACAATATCTAACTTTGCAAGAAAATTTTCATATTTTTTGCCTCTATATTGTTTTCCAATATAAACATTGATTGGAAAATAAATATTCAAAATTAAATTTCCAACATAATATTTTGATTTCGACCTACAAAAACATAGTTTAAACGCATCAGCCACAACATCAGCCAATTCAACACTATTAACAATAAACTTTCTATACAATTCATCAAAATCTTTATACAATTTACCATATATTTTATCTTTTATTATTGTCGATAACGCAAATTCGAGATCATCAAAACATTCACTTATATATTCTGATTCAAAAAGGAATTTATAAACATTAAATTTATAATTCGAACCTTCCTCTTCCAATATCAAATTATCTGACGATTTTAAATCTTCTATAACATCATACGCATAAATCTTGATAATATTTTCATCACTAATAGGTACTTTAACTTTTTGTTTTATAATTGAAAGCGCAAATTCTGCATTTTGTTTATATTTACTAAACACAATATTCAAAAACTCTTTCTTAAGATTTTCCTTATCTTCATATATTGCCAAATTTTTTATATCATTTGAAGCAACAATCATTAATTTAATCCTATCTCTATTCCTTTCAATCAATTGCTTAACATATTCCAAAAAGGCAATTTTGCACAGATAATATAGAAGCATATCAATAGATACATATAATTCATGCGGTAACTTACTCAATTTTTTAGACAGATATATTCTTAACTTTCCGTATTCTCTTTCTTTCAAAACCATTTTTTATATTTTTTTATAATTTTCTAAAACTTCGTTATCAACATTTCCAACCAACAATTCAATAAACTTTTGTTTTCCTATAGGATAAATTTTCTTATCACTTTTTACCTTAAAGATAAAATTTTTCAAACTGCTTCTTAACCAACTAAGCACACTTCTACTTTTAATTCCTCTTTTAACCCTTTCTTTTTCTGTCCTTTCAATAAAGTTTTTACATATTTCATATGCTTTATCAAAATCATAATTCTTAATGCAAACCAAATATCTATAACCACAAAACATTAAAAATCTTACTCTTCCATCGTAAAACTTTTCGGCATTATTAAAAACATACTCAATCCATTCATATCTCTTATTAAATTCAGAAGAAATACTACTAATTTTTCTAAGTAATTCACTAATTTTTTCAGCAAAAACATACTTATAATAAGCACTAAATGTACTACCAAAATCTTGCAATCTATATACATTACCATCTGCTTTAAAAACCTTTTTACCATCTGCATCAAATTCTATCGAATATTTTTTCTTATGTTTTAGTAATTTAGAATATTCGCTTTTTACACTTTCGGCCAATTCATACAATTTCGCTACAAAATACTTTCTAATTTCTTCCTGCCTTAAATAATCAATATCAAATTTTATATCAAAAAATTTCAAAATACATAATAATTCACCAACTTCTTCATCACTCAAATATTTAATATCAAAATCTTGCAAAATTTCAATCATTTCACTCCTTACTTCATCTTTATTCGCATCCCCAACAATAAAGCTTTCAAACAAATATTTTATTTCATTAAACTTTTCCCTAATTTTATTTCTTTTATATTCCTCCAACCCCTTTATTTTATCTACTTTTACGTAAAAAACTTCATCTTTAAAATTTCTAACAACATAAAAACTTACATACCTTTTAGGCAAATACTTATGATTATAGCTCCCAACCAATCTAACACATCTAGATACATCAATATTTAACCTATCAATTTTTACATTTAACAAATTTTCCAAATATTCATAAAAAATTTCCGAAAGTTCATAAAATTCATCTTTACTAATATACCTATCCAAAACAAAATACAAATGCAATCCTTTACCACTTTTAGCAATAATCATAGCATTAAATCCACTTTCCCACAATTTTTTATTAATTTCTTCAATTTCCTTTTCACTCACTTCCTTATCAATATCAACAAAAATAATCCTTACATTATCGTTTACATCATTTATTGTCCCACCTTTATTCTTTCTCTTATTTAAACTAACAAAAACATCGTAATTTTCAAAACCATTTCCAATCAAAAACTTAACCAAATCTTCTTTCCTTTCAAAAAACTCCCTAATTTTTACATCGTTTCTAATTAATCTAACCTCAAAATATCCATTTTCATTAAAAAAATCCAAAAAATCTAAAAACTTTTCAAACTCCTTTTCAACTATTTCCCCCCAATTATTTTCAACAAATATTTTGGCAACTTCTTCATGTACATCATATATTTCATCTTTTTTCAACAATACCTTTACTTCATTACCAAAATTATCAATCAAAACAACTTCTTCATTCAACCCAATTTTACTCTTTATTTTCACCATTTATCAATTCTTTTAATGCATTCAACTCATTTATCATTAAATTTATACCATTTAAACAACCCTCTATATCATTTTCTTCTTCATAGCTATACATACAACTATAAAATATTTCCTCAATTTCCCTAAATTTTTTCAAAACTTTATCCATATTTATCTCTCAAATATTCAATCCTTTTACATAAAAGATAAGAATTTGTAAACATTTTAACAACCCTTCTAATAAATTCTTCATTACCATCAATTAGTGCTCCAGGCATTTTATAATTTAAAATAAATTCAAAAACTTTATTACAACTTTTCTTTAAATGTTCAACCCAAAACAAATCATCTTTTATATTTTTAATTGCACCAAACAAATAATCCATAGCTTCTATCATTTCTTTTTTACTACTATAACTACTTCTTCTCATCAAATCTAACAAAAAATGCATATAACTCAAATCCCTAACAAATCTATTTATTACTTTTTTAGCAATATCGTAATCAATAACTTTAGCATCTATTTTTTCATTTTCCAACAAAACATAAAGCAATAACAAATTTTCCAACCTTAACTTATAAATACTATTATCAATAATATACCCCATAGATTCAATTTTTTTCAAAATATTCTCAACAACACTCATAACTATTTAAACTTTTTAACATTTATAATACATTTTCCAAAACCAAAATTTCTAAACCTTCCAATATTACTAACAATAACCTTTTCCTCCAACTTTTCATAACTTTCAATCATAAAATTAAATTTACCAAATACACATTCATAAACAACAGGCACACCTCTATAATTAAAAGTAATAGTATCAAAACTCAAATTTTCCTCACTCAAAAAAATAATATTAAAATATTTATTTACTAATTCGTCATAATTTTTTCTCAAAATAGTTTTTAAAGGATTATGAAAATAAACAAACCAATTTATTTTATTTAAATCATTAGGATGCCTCGGAAATACATATTCCATTTTCGCAAACCCATTTTTTATTATCTCATCTCTTCTACTTTCATAATCCTCATCATTTTTATTCAAAATAATAACTTCATTCATTCTTCTAAAAATTCTAAACGTTCCATAAAAATCTACCTTCTTGTTTCCAAGCAAATTTTCTGCGTTTATTACTATTAAATATTTTATCTTATCATCTTTCATAAATTAATATATTTAAAAATATATTTATGCAATGATGTATGAGCATCAAAAATATACTATATAAAGCATTTTTAATTTTATATATAGTCTTATTTATATTGGATATTATATCACTTATAATACATATTATATTATGCGATGATGCACGAGCATCAATAACATATTGTATATTGCATAGAGCGTTATGAATATTGTATGAATTATGACTTATGTTATATTATATAAGCGAATTTAAATGTGATTCGTATTAGATTATTTATACCTTTTCCGCTATTTTTAAATATTTCACAAAACTACTACTCAATCCTTTATAATTCTCTTTAGCTTTTCTCTTCAAAATCTTTTCAATTTCTTTATTATAAAAAATTGTATTACTTAAAAGTGATAATCTAAAATAATCATAAAAATTATTAGGAATATATATTTTAGCAACATTCCTATATCCATTCAAATTATTAACCTTTTCCTTTCCAAACATCTTTTCCCTTTCAACTTTAAAATATATATAACCCAAAATAAATTCATCAGTTTTCGCAACAATATAATTTGTATTTTCAATATATCCAACATCCAAATTATTATCTTCAAACATTATAACCATGTAATCTTTTTTATTAACCCTAACCCTATAAACATGTATATATTTATTATATTTCTTAACAATTTTCGCAAAATTCAAAAAAGTATTTATATCAATACATTTCATATTTCATTAAACTCAATACAGTCTTCATTTTTACTTCTTTTATATTATTACTTAACTTATCAATCAATTCTTTTTGTCTATTCAAAACCTCTTTCATTAAATTTGAATCATATCCATTCAACACACAAAGCCTATACAAATTGTAAATATCTTCATTACATTTCACTTCTTTCAAAACATAATAATTACCAAATACTTTATACTTACTAGCATAATATATAACCCCATCAATTATTCCATATCTCGAACAAAACATTACTTTTTTACTCCTTTTAAGTACTTCTTTCAAACTAAAATTATACCTAATCTTATAATCATACCTAAACAATAACGAAAAACAATTATACTTATTCCATACATTCAATACTAAAAATTCATCCAATATTTCCTCAAAATTAAAAAACAAACCATATATTCCTTTTTTCGCATTTTTCAATACATTATTTGCAATTTCAACTATTTCATTTTCGCTTAGTATTTTCATTCCATCTTTCATTTTATAATTTTTAACTTAACATAATTCACAAAATTTTCAATCCTTTCCTTTAAATCATAGCTACTTAAATAATTCAAAACAATACTTTTAACCTCTTTACTATTAACAACCCTACCATTATTAATTATATAATCATTCAAAACCGCATTAACATTTTTCTTAAATATTTCAAACCCAACCCTAAAACTTAACAATCCAACCCCAACAATAAAATGACTCAAATAATTTCTATCATTCAACTCTTTATAATCATTACTATTTTTTTCATATATTTTTTTATAAAATTTTTCAACATCATTCAAAAACTTAAGTACATCATTTTTACTTAACTTTTCAATCGCTTCCTCAATAGTTTTTTCATCAATTTCAATATCTATTGGCAAAACATAAATATTATTATTTTCATAATGCACTACAAAATTATTTTTAAACTTATTTATTTCCTCAACACTTACCTCAAACTCATACAAAAAATTTATCTTACCATCAAAATTCCCCTTACTTATTAAACTTCTAACCGCTTTCTCATTAAGTTTTACCTCAATAGGATACATTTTATATTTCCTATAAAACTTAACATCTTCCATAAACTATATTATACTTTCTAATATTTCTTTCACATCATAGCTACTAAGATATTCAATAAACATTTGCTTAACTTCACTATTATCTGGCAATCTCTTATTTTTCTCTATAAATTCATTAAACTTCCTAACAACATTATTATAAACATTTCTAAACCCAAACACTTTACCATATTCCTCAGCTCTTATAATTTCACTCATTATGTATTTGCTTGTCAAAAATATAAAATCGCTATCATCCATTTTATAATAATCCGACCTACTAAGAATATATTCATTATGCAACAAATCATAAGCAATCTTAAAATCTTCAACATTAAATTGAAATACATTATTCCTAATTTTAAAACCACACGCTATAACATCTATAGGATATATGTAATACTCATCATTTTCATTAATAACAATAAAATTATTACTAAATTTTCTTAACTCCTCAGTACTAAATTCAATATAATAACTCACAAATTTCCTACCATTACTTATTTCTCTATTTTTCTTAAAAACGAGCATTTCAAGCGGAGAAGGATACATTTTAAATTTTCGCATTTTATTATTCATTTCATTCATGCTATTAATTTCAACTTTTCTCTATTAATTATATCCATAATTTCATCCAACACATCATAGCTATTCAAATATTTTATTAACTTATCTTTAAACTCTTCCTTACTCGGAATTCTTCCATTTTCAATTACAAATCTATTAACAAATTTCGTAATATCATTATAAACATATAAAGAACTAACGAATTTTGGATTTATCCAATTCATTATCCAATTATATATTCTTGTACCCTTATATTTAATACCCTTCTTAATCCATCTCTTTAAAGATTTATACAAACTATTTAACGATGCAATATCAATTTCTTCTATTTTATTACTTATTCCAATAGGAATTACATATATTTCATTACTTTCATCTTTTTTATACAATACAACATTTTTTAATCTTCGCAATTCCTCTTCACTAAACTCAATATCATAATAAACAATTTCATTACCATCAAAATTTTCACTCAATATTAATTTTCTAACCGCTTTTTCACTCAATTTTATTTTCGCAATATCTTCATGTAGCTTATATTTCATTTTGTAAGAATTTGTTTAATTTATTTATATAATAATCAAATACATTTTTCAAATCAAAACTTTTCATATACGAAATTATAAACTCCTTTATCTCCTTTTCATTTGGCAACCTTCCATTTTCAATTACATATTTATTAACAAACTTTTCTAATTCATCTTTTAAAACATTAAACCCGAATCTAATTCTAAATCCTAAATAAGAATCTCCTATATCGAAAACATCTTTCAATTCTCGCAATTCATCTTTATTAATACTTTCCATACTTTTAATATCCGCTACTTTATTTCTGTAATTAATTAATTCATTAACAATTCTCTTATAACTACTTTTATATTCACGAACATTCGAAATTTTATCTAAATTATCATCAATAACTTCATATCCAATAGGAACAACATATATTTCATTGTTATCATAATACACAACAAAATTGTTAGCAAACATTTTTAACTCTTCACTACTAAACTCGACACTTATTATCACATAACTACTAAAATTATCCAAATCATTTATCATTAAGCTCCTTACCGCTTTTTCAGATAACCAAAATTTCGCTTGATGCATCTTATACATTTTCATTTTATAATCAAAATCTTTAGCTTATCTACATATTCCTCAATTTCCTCCTTTATATTATACTCCAACTTATTAATAATATATTCCTTCATTTCTTTATTGCTTGGAATTCTTTCATTCTCAATTACAAATTCATTAACAAACCTTTTCAAATTTTCCATAAACAACCCAAAACCAACAGCAAACCTAAAATGTCTTTCAACCCCAATTTCCTTTATACCAATTAACTCACTAATTCTTTCATACTTTTCTATTTTTCCAATTCTATTTTTCCACTTAATTAATTCTCCCAATACTTTCTCCAACTCTTCCCTATAATAATTAACATTAATACCATCTAATCCATCAACAATAAAATAGCTTAAAGGAGCAAAATATATTTCACCATCTTTTTTATATATAACACAATTATCCCTAATATTTTTAAACTCCTTTCTTCTTAATTCAATATCCAAATCATACACAACACTATCTAATCTATTAACATTAAGCAATTTCATAATCGCTTTTTCATTTAAATAAATTTTCGCATTATGTATTCTATACTTTCCCATCTATATCTTAACAACTTTTCCCAACTCTTCAACTATTTTATTATAATCTTCTCCAACAACAAATATATTTTCGTATCTTTTAATATCCTTAATTTCCTCCAAATCACTATATCCATCAGTAAATATTATATTAATAACCCTTCCAAATTGCTTCCTTATATCTTCAAACACTTCCTTATGACTTGTACCACCACCACCCTTTAAATTCTTCAACAACACATTAAAATCTTCTTTAACATTCCTTATATCATCCTTATACAAAATCTTAGCATCATGCACATATATTTTCCCACCTATTTCAAATTGCTCAACCAAATTCTTAACTTCACTTATAAATTTACTTAACTCCTCTTCACTAATACTTCCACTCGTATCAATTACAATATTCAAATTAATTTCTTCCTCCCTTATTTGTCCAGGCAATACTACATTAATCGCATAACTTTTCTTACTTATTTTCCTAAAGCTATAATCCTTAACCTTATAACTAATATCATATAACACATTTCTTAATATTTCATACCAATTAACCTTAGCTTTTAATAATTTTGCTTTTAACATTTCCCCTAAACTATCTAACCCCCTAATCTTTTCAGCTATTTCAATTCCTTCTAATACTTTTTTCTCTATTTCACTAACACTTTTCTCATCAATATCAATTTTTTCACTCATTACCTTTTCCTCAATCTCATTAACCACTTTCATCGCTTCATTATCATTTCTCAACATTTCATATACCTGCTCCCAAGTATACTTTTTAAATTCTATATCAAGTATTTTCTCAAATACCTTATTTAAACCAAATTTAACATTTATAATATCTTCTAATATATCATTAACAACCAAATCCATTGCTACATTCTTTAACGTATCCCTTTTAGTAATTATATGTGCATTTATTATATGCATTAATTCATGCATAAACACACCAAAAAATGCTTTTTCCTTACCATAATTTTCAATCAAATCTTTAGCTTCTTCCTCAAATTTCTTTAAATTAATTTTCATTTCAATTTTCCCATTATTACCCCTTACTCCAGCGACAAAAGGGATATTTTCATCAAATTGTATATCAATACTATAAATTAATGGAACCAAATATGGAAAATCTCTTATTATTTTAATTTTCGCAAGATCTATTAGCTCATTTTGATACATACTTCATAATCCTTTCAACCATTTTCTCAAATTCAATATCTTCCTTCATTTTCTTAACAAATTTATTAATTGCAACATTACTTAATTTACTATCATTCAATAACAACCTCACTAAAACATATTTCAAATCCGCACTAACATTACTATTAAGTATTGCATCTATATATTTCTCATACTTATTAAAATCATCCTTTAACCTATTATACAAATTACTTATAAATGCATATATTATATCTAATCTATTTTGCTTAGCATATTCATTAATCAACTCAACATTTTCATAAATCTTCCCAACTATATCTCCAAGTCTTACAAAATTAGCAAATTTCATACCATATACTCTTCCCAAAAATCCTATTGCAATACTTTCAATTAACTCATAATCATTAACACCTTTAATTGCATTACTTAACATTACTAAACTTCTTGGACTCATATAGTTTTCCTGCATATCATTATAATCATAAACTTTATTCTCACTCAACACAAATCCAATAACCCTCTCATCTACATTATTCCTTATTGCAAAATCAATCCATTCCTCAATCGATGGCACTTTTAGCTTTACATAACAAAATCTATTAATCAATGGCTTCGGCAACTTATATACATATGCTTGCTCATCCAATCTATTTCCTGCTCCAACAATTAATATATTATCACTTAACTTTACTCCATTTATTTTCCTATCCAAAATAATCTGAAAGCTTGCATTCATCACACTTGGCATTGCTTGATTCAATTCATCCAAAAACAATGTCCCATATACTCTACTATCACTCAATATATTCAATTCTTCAGGTATTTCCCATATCAATCCATATTCGCTTTTATATGGAATTCCTTTCAAATCTGTAGCATCATATATACTTAATCTCAAATCCACATATACCCAATACTTATCAACATTTTTCCTTACTTCACTAATATTACTTTTATTTAACTCAATAAACTCCCTACCATACTTTTTAGCTAATTCCTTACTTACTTCCTTTACTGTATAACTTTTACCAATACCCGCATACCCCTCAATATATACGCTATATTTCTTTTCAAAAGCATTTATTAAAATTTTTCGCAATGTACTATGATTTACATATACCTCATTCATAATTATTTAATGCTAATTAACTTAGCTTTCCTTAATATATCTTCAATTTCGCTTTTCAAATCATAGCTTGTCAAATATGAAATCAAAAATCCCTTTATTTCATTTTCATTAGGAATTCTTCCATTTTCAATTACAAATTCATTAAACCATTCATTAATCCTATCTTCAACTATTTCAAAAGTTATTGGATACCCATAAATATTAATAACATTTCTTAAT
This sequence comes from Candidatus Aenigmatarchaeota archaeon, assembly GCA_018920305.1. Classification (GTDB taxonomy): domain Archaea; phylum Aenigmatarchaeota; class Aenigmatarchaeia; order CG10238-14; family SpSt-28; genus JAHLMO01. Next base: position 1,210 of record JAHLMO010000012.1, on the reverse strand, counting down.
TCTATATCACTACAATAATACCTACCCAATTTCTTATATAGTTTTTCATATACTTCTTCAAGCAATTCAATACAATCTCTACTACATTCACTAATATTGCTATACCTTAAACTACAATCCAATGGAACAATATAGTAGCCCGAATTAAATATAACAACAAAATTGTTTTCAAATTTTTGCAATTCTTCACTACTAAACTCAACACTTACTTTATACTCACCCTTACCCTCAAATTTTCCACTTAGCACCAATTTCTTAATCGCTAAAGCATTTAGTTTAACTTTCGCCGGATACATTTTATAATATTCCCCCATTTTTTTAAAAAAATTGCTATAATTTTCGTTTTTCAAAAGATTTAAGCACCCATTACTCCCGCCCTATTTATCCCAAAAAAAATAAAAAAGAAAGGAAAAGGATTATATTTTTACCCCATATTTTGCTAAAAATTGCTTAAATTCCTCAATAGCATTACTATTTACTTTCTTTAACCCACTAACACTTTTGTAATTAATAAATTCCACTATTCCTTTTTTACCACTTAAAACACATAAAACTTTTCTCAAATCTGTACCATTACTAAAACATTCATCACATAAGCTTGTATACATAAGCTTCCCTAATTTACCACTATATGCTAATACTAAAAAACTACTAACCCCCGCTTTTCCTTGTTTTCTACAATTGTGACATAGATATTTTATTTCCATGTTTTTCTAAACAAAAGGATAAGGGCGGGAGTAATGGATTTTAGATAAGTTTATTTTAAGAGCATTGCAATTAAATCACTTTCCTTTATATCCTTATATTTCCATTATTGCTTTTTCCATTTATTTCAAATATTGGAATCCATGTATTTTTACCGCTTAATAGTTTTACAAAATCGAATTTGTTAACAAAAAACTTTTTATTTTCTATTTTCAAAACAAAACTTTTTTCGCTTTTGCTAATAGATAGATACCCCGCTACTTTTACCATGTTTTACCCATCCATTACTCCCGCTATTTTGACTATACACCCCTCTTATATTACTACATTGCTTTATTGCTTATTGCTTTTGACCATAAACTCCTCTTATATTACTACATTGCTATTTTTGACTATACTATCCTCTACTATACGCTACTGCACTTTTCTATTCTTCTTCATTTGCAAATCTCCACACCCACCTTTATTTATGGGGGGGATCATTTGCATCCAAATAATGTTTTTT
>JAHLMO010000011.1 GCA_018920305.1 Candidatus Aenigmatarchaeota archaeon | reverse complement strand
CCTCAAATACTAAGTCTTCTTTTGTTAATCTTATTGGTACTACTTTTACCTCACTTAGCGGAAATTCCTTTGCTTGTAGTCCTACCCATCTACATGGCTTAAGCATTCCTGTTGCATAAAGTGCTCCTACTACTACTATTACTAGCAATATTGCCCAGCCATATGTCATTAAAAACTCTAAAGCTGCTTGAGCTTTTGATCTCATAAATTAATTAATTCAAAATTAATATATTTTTTATGAAAAAAAGAGAATTTTTCAAAAAACTAATGGAAAATTTATATATATATAAGCTATATAATAATTTTGCAAAAGATTTAAATAGAAATCTCTATATTATCTCTTTGCCATCAAATTATTCGTACGAAAAATTATACTCTAAAATTAAGAAAGAAGTTGCTAAAATATTTAATGTTCCAAGCGAATATTTAAACAAAGTTAAAATTTGTGTTGTAGATAATTTACCTTCTTTTTATAATAACACAATTACTTTGGGAATATATAGAAGTGTAAAAGATTCTTACGGAAAAATTTACGATGCTACAATTTATATACCAAAATGGTTATTCAAATATCCAAAAAAATTAATAGAAACAATAGCTCATGAGTTAACTCATTATATTCAGGATTTAAAAGGAAAAATAAAAAGAAGTAGTTATCAATTTAAAAATTTTTTTGATTATTTCAATTCGGAAGAAGAAAAAGAAGCAAGAATAGTCGGAAAATATGTCGCTAATAAAATTTACAATAATTTAATTTATAATTTATATGGAAGTTCAAGAATGTATTTTTTGTAAAATAATAAAAAGGGAAATTCCAAGTTATATAGTATACGAAGATGAAAAATGCATAGCTTTTTTGGATATTAGACCTGTAACGAAAGGAATGGTAATATTGGTTCCAAGATTTCATTATGAAACTTTTGATTTCGATTTAGAAACTTCTTATCATTGTCTTAAAAAATCATTAGAATTAGCAAAAGGTATTAAAGATGTTCTGAATGCTATAGATGTACAAATAGCAATTATAAGATCTCCATTAAAACATTTTAATATAAGAATTTATCCTATTTATAGCAACGAAGATATTCCAATTATTCAAAACAAACCCAATGAAATAAGTGAAGCTGAACTAAATCAAATATGGCAAAAACTCTTAGCAATAAAAGTTGAAATTAAAGAAAAAGAAGAAAAAATTAAAATAGAAAATGAAAATGATGAAGAAAGAAAATTCGAAGAATTAAAAGAAAAATGGAGAAAAAGATTTTTACCTTAAATTAAGGATTGTGCATTAAATCCCATCTTTCTTAGTTCATTAGCAAATATTTCTGAAAATCCATGAACAGTATAAATTTTTTTTGGATTAACATTTTTTACAAATTCTATTAATCCATTAAAATCTAAATGATCAGAAATAACAAAACCTTCTATATTTTTAAATTTTCTTACTAATGCCCATCCACTACAAAAAGCATGATAATAACCTTCTAATGGATTGTTTATAACTTCATTCATCGATCTAATTAAAATTTGCGAATTTTTAGAAGTTTTTAATTTTATTTTATATTTTCTGTAAATTTCATTAAATTTTTCAATTGTTTTTGTAGCTGAAGGAATGTAGCCATAATCATTTAAAATTTTTATTATTTCTTGAGCTTTACCTAGAGGATAAGCTCCTATTTCTACTTTTTTATTTAGAATATCTACTTTTTCTCTAATAAATTTTATTAGTCTTTCTATTTCTTCTTCTCTATTTGGAAAAACATATTCCTTGCTCCCAAATGTCGATTCTATTATAAGAATATCTACATCTTTATTAAATTCTGTTGTTCTTAAATCGCCTGTATATAATATAGAACTTCCATCTATTTCTAAATAAATCATTGCTGAACCCAAAATATGTTTAGAATCAAAAAATTCAAAACTTATACTATCAATATTATATTTTTTATTATATTTGACTTTCTCTCCAACAAAACTTTTATCTCTAACTTGAATTAAGTCTATTGTTTCTTCTGTTGCAAAAGGTTTTTTTACAACTAAATATGGAGCATGATCTATATGAGCATGAGATACAAATGAAATTAAATCTGCAACTAGAGGATCAAGCAAATATTTTTGATTTATCGAAATTCCATTTTTATAAATTATTGTTTTTTCCTCCATTTTTCTTTCAATTTTTCCCAAACAGATTCATCTTCTTCTGTCCAAATAAATTTTTGTCTATTAATATCATAATATGGTTTTTTAAATTTAAGTTTTGGAAATATAAACAATATAAAAACTATTGCAGAAACTCCAACAATAATTATTAGAATTACTAATAAAAATGTAAAATTGCTTGATTCTTCTGATATTTCTGTCTGTTGCTCATTTAATTTACTTTTAACATAGTTTATCGAATTTTTTATATCGCTAATAATTTCCATTACTTTTGTCATATTTCCTCTATTCAACTCTTCTTTTGCTAAATCTAACAAATTTTTTATATTTAAAATTTCATCTAATAATTCTCTTCTGTTTAATTCTATTATTTTGTTTTCCAATTTAGAAATTTCTTTCTCTAATTCTCTAATTTCGTTTTCTAGTTCTATTTTTCTATCATCTGTTTTTAGTCGTATAACCTTAATTTTTAAATCAGTTTTGTTAGTAATAAAGCTTCCATTAAACAGAATAGTTATGTTAAACTCTTCTCTTGTTTCATTTTTATCTAAAGAAATGTTAAACAAAAACATTCCTTCTAAATTAGCTTCAATTAACTGTTCAGAAGGAATTATTTGAACTAAATGTTCTGGATAATCTAATATTTTTGCTGAAACATTCATATTCCTGCCAATACTTGTTACAAAAATTACAGTTGTATTCCAGGAATTTTCTTTTATTTCAATTATATCCGAAGTTTTTCTTATAAGTAATGCTAATTGTTGAATTTGAGGAAGTTCTATTGGTTCTGTTTTTTTAGGAGGTGATAAAATAGAAATTTTTGTTTCTTCGTAACTTTCAAAAAATAGATCTAAATAAGTAGCATTTGAATTAATAATAATACTACACTCACCAATACCAGTCGCATTAAATATAAAAGATGCCTCTTTAGTATTTAAAATATTTTTCGATGAAAGTAAAGAACATGGTCCACTATACTCTATAGTATAGTTTGCTTGAATATTTATATTTGAGGGCAACAATTTAGAACTAACCTTTACTGCAAATACAGTATCTACAAATACTGTTTCTGGATAAGAAATCTCAATTTCATAATGATATGCTGTAAGATTTCCAATAGTTATATTACTTTCTATTCCTAATTCGTCCTCAATTTTTAAAGTTATATCTCCAAAAAATGGATTAGAAAAAGAAATGTTAACTTCTATTTTTTGTAACGATTTATCATATCTATAATTCTTTATTTTAGCATTTTGTGTTAAAAGAAGCATAGAAGTTATATTATTTATTATTTCTTCAGAAACTCCATTTGTTCTATTAACAAAAATAAAAATACTTAATATATCATTAACTTTGGTGTAATTTTTAGGTGTTTGTATGGAAAAATTTAACTCATAAACACTTAAATTATAAGTTTCTATTTTAGTTATATTATTAAACTCAAAAGTTAAGTTAATTAAATATAATCCTTTTTTTGTGAAATTAAATATTTCAAAATTTATTAAATCTTTAAAGCTTGACGCATTATGAAAAATAGTAAGATTAGAGTCATCTGCTACATTTATAGTTACATTTACCGAAATATTCTTATCTAATGTAGCGCCTGCATAAGCAATTGCTAAAAATTTAATTTTTTCATTTTTATTTATTGCTAAATCTTTTTGATTCTTTTCATCTATAAAACAATGATTCCTTATAAATGGATTTAAAAGAGTATCTTCGCTTCTTATATCATCGCAACTAATTCTATTTATTTTTTCTATTGGCCTAATTAAAAAACCAGAATAAAATTTATCTAATAGATACCCATTTAAATTTTCTCCAAACGCAATAATTTCGATATAAAATGTAGCAGTTTCACCAGAATTTATAGATAAAATAATATTATTAGTTTGATTACACCACAAAATTCCCTCTGAATTTATTTCAGAAATTGTACAACCATCAATTATATTCGAACTGCTTAAATTTATTTGAAATATTCCACTAACATTATATTTAGTTATATTTATACTAACATTTGTATTTTCACTTATAGAGATATTTATTGTAACATTGTGATAGTTAGGAAATATCATTTCTGAAACGTTAGTTGAAATATCTAAAGTTTCTATTCTTATTTGGGTTGTATTTATAATAATTGGATTTATTTTTGAAAAAAGAGTTAAATTATATACTCCTTTTTTAAAATCTTTAGGAATTTTTATGTTTTTAATCTCTTCTAATTCCTTATTCAAGAATATTACTCTTCCCTCGCTATCTGTCATGTTTACAAATATTTTACAAAAAGTGCACTCAGAATTTTTTGTAGAATTTACTAATCTTGCTGATAAATTTAGTCGCTCAAAAATAGTAAATGTTGATTTTTCTAGCTCAATTATTAAAATATTTGGTTCAAATTCAATTTTTATTGGAAAACTTTTATTTAAATAGTTAGAGTTGTGTAGTACATTTATAGTAAGATTATAAAATCCCTCAAAAGATACGTTTGTAAGAATTCTAACACTATCATCAATTGTAGAATTACAAAATATTTTTGTTGCAGAATTTTCTATGCATAAAGTTTTATTAATTTGAAGTTTTGTTCCATTAATGTGAAAGATCGAAACGTTAAAGACATACTCTTTATCTGCAAACAAATTTTTAAGATAAGAAATATTATAATCAAATATTGGCGAAAATTCTATTAATGGAAGATTTAAAATAAAGTATTCCTTGTTACTTTCGTCTAAAGAAATATTTAAGAACAAATAATATTTACCTGCTTCTTCTAAATTAATTATTGTTATATTGTTTATAATCGAATTTTCTTTTGAAAAATTAAGAGAAATATTTTTATTTGTATTATTTTCAAGATACAAATAAGCTTGTGAAACATTTATATTTGTATAATTAAATCTTAGTGTAATATTTAAAATATCTCCATTCATTACCTTTAAAATTTCCCTAGGACTTAAAAATTCGAATGAGAAATAAGTAAAATTAGTGTACGCAATTCCAAATCTTTTTTCTTTTTCAGCAATAACATAAAGTTTATAATAATTTTCATTTAGATTAGGCGGAAGTGTAAAATTAATTTCGGATTTATTGAAATAAATTGTTGTGCTTACAATTTTATCTGAAATATCTAGTATAGTAATATTTATCTTATCTGCTACTATAGGATTACCAGAAAAATCTCTAATAAAAATTCTAATTGTTCTATTTGCTAAATTTAATTTTAATTCTATTGGAGAATCAATAATAACATTAAGCATCGATACTATAGAATTATTTAAACCTTCTTCGAGATATTCAGTTAAATTTAAAACTTTATGAGAAAATGCAAAAGTAAAAAGATTTAATTTTTCATTGCTAGTATTGCTTTTATTGATTATCCTAATATCTACATCTATATAAAATTCCCCACTTAAGCTATTATTTTTATATTGAAAGACATTATCAAAAGTTTCATTTTCAAAAATTACATTATTATCTTTAATTATTCTTACTCTAACTGAATTTAAATCTTCGAATCTTTCATGCCTATAAATAGTAAATTTGAAAGGATAATTATCTGTTTTATTTACTTTAAATCTTAAAGTTTCATTTTGATCAATATTTAATGTTAAAAAGTTATTTCTAATTCTTATTAATTCACTAACATTTAAAACTCCACTTCCAAAAATATTATTTCTAAATTCTTCGTTTGGAGAAGTTAAAAGAATTGCCTTTAGTTCTTGAGAAGAAAAAGAAATATTATTCTCTCTTAATGCTTCTATTAGAATAGCTAAAGCGCCACTTACAAAAGGTGTTGACATTGAAGTTCCACTCAATGATTTATATGAATTTATTGGAAAGGTAGAATTTATATTTACGCCTGGAGCAACTATATCTGGCTTAATTCTATTATCTATAGGACCTCTTGAACTAAAGTATGCTATATCTCTATTTTTATTAATAGCACCTACTCCAATTACATTTTTCGCGCATGCTGGTGAAGATATTGAATTAGGATTATTGCCTATGGAAGCTACAAAAATTATATTGTATTTAATAGAAATCTCATCTAATAAGCTATTAAAAAGATATATTGCTCTTTCTAAACTAGAATTTCCAAGAGGATAGCATGAATTTAATCCAAAACTCAATAAATCTATACCAAAACTCATAGAAACAATATCTACACTATTATTAACTGCCCATTCTAAAGCATTTAGTATATCTATTAAATTTGCATATCCATTAGAATCAAAAACTTTTGCAATAAATAATGTTGCATTGGGTGCTATTCCGCATGGATATCCTTCAAAGCATTTCGAAATATTTCCTAAATATCTAGCTGCAATTATTCCAGCTACGTGAGTTCCATGACCATTATCATCGTTACAATAGCTCCAATTATTTTCTATAACATTTCCTCTAATAGAATAAAAACATTTCCAACTATCTAGAGAATAATTTAAATCTCGATGATAAATATCTATACCAGTATCTAAAATGGCAATTTTTACATTATTTCCGGTTAAATTTAAATTTTCAAAACTAGTATTCCAAACTCTATATGCATCTATAATTGATAAACTCTCTAATCTATGAATTTTAAATATTTTCTTATCTTCAAAAAAATAACTTTCAAAACCTTTAATTGGTTTATCTAAAGCACATATTTTATCGAAATAACATTTTATTTTAGATAAGATTATAAAATTATTATTTTTTAATATTTCGTCTAATTTTTCTTTTTGAATTAAATATACAGAATTAGAAAAAGATATTTCTATAAACAAAAAAGTTAGAAAGAAAGTTAGCGCAAAAGAAATTCTTTTATTTATCATAAATTATTGTTTTTTTAAATATAAAATACTTTTTGATATTATGCCAAACTCAATGATGCATGATGGGCAGAAAGAAAAATGAAATAACCCTTAAGTGCTGAGAGGGCAAAAATATATTATGATGATGAATATCTAATCCATTGATTTAATGATAACTCACTCAAGTTCTGATTAACCTAAATATGATAACTTTTTCTCTTCAACTTCTTCTTTTGGTTGAGATATTGGAACTTTAGATAATTTTTCCTCTATAGATTCTTGCTCTTTAATTTTTTTATTAATTCTAGAGTAATCAATTTCTATTTCTAAGATCTTTTCTAATACTTCTAATAGCGCCTTTGCTCCTTTATGATCTGGTACAAAAGGTGTTGAAAAACTTTCCGATAATAAACATAAGCCTTCTAATCCATAATATTTTGCGTAACCTGTTAGCATTCCAACAGCCCCAATAATGCTTCCAACATCTTTACTTACATTATCAAAATCAATTTTTAAATTTTTAAATTTTTCTTTAACTTTTTCTTCGCTAACAGCTCCGTAAACTTTTCTTTGTTTTGTTGGATATCCTTTTTGAATTCCACCCAAAGTTATTACAGTTTTTACTCCAATTTTTTTAAGATATGACAATATTTTATTTACTAAATCAAATGTTTTTTCTGGAGAAATAGCTTGTTGATCACCAATATAAAAAACAATTTCTTTTCCTCGATTTTTATAATAATAAAATGTTCCTTTTAAAAGTTGAATTTCAGCATTTGGTTTTATTAATACTGCATGTCCAAAATAGCCAGTATGTAATTCTGCAAAAACTTCTGGCTTTAATTGCTCTACTAAATAACTAGCTGCTATTAATCCAACATTTCCAACTCCTGGCATTCCTTCAATAAAAATTCCATTTTTTGTTTTTATTTTTTTGAATTCCTTAATTATTATTGCCATAATTATTTGTTGCTTGAATATATTTAAGATACTTTACAAATTTGAAATTTGGTGGATGAGCAATTTTTGTTTGATTTTTACATTTTGGACAAATGTCTTGCATTGTATATATTTTGCAATTTATGCATTTCTTAATCTTTTTCATGTTTTTTATATTCAAAAACTTCGAAAAAATTTTTTCCCTCTTCGATTAATTTTATTAATTCTTTTTCATCTTTTTTTGGATTTTTAGAAATTTTTCTAACTAAATATTTTCCAGAGCCCAAATATTTTACTTCTATATTTTTATTTTCGAAATTTAGAAAATAATTTTTAATAATTTCTAAACCATTTGTTTTAAAAGTCGAAGCCTTTACAATATAAGAAATTTCATAAACTTTTTCCTCTTTTTTTTCTAATAATTCTTTTATAACTTCTATCCATTCTTTTGGAATAAATTTTTCTATTTTATCTTTATGATTTATAAAAAAGTTAGATAAGCTATCAAAATTTTTAAGAATTTCATATCCAAACTCTTTATATGCATCTTCTAATGTTTTTCCTAATTTTTTAGCTGATAATTCTAAAATTTTTTCATATCTATTTTCTAATCTTAATTCCTCTCTCTTTTTCTTTTCCTCTTCTTCTTTAACTCTTTTCAAACTTAAAGTTACAATTTTTTTGTTTTTATCGACTTGTAAAACTTTTGCTACATATGTTTTATTTATTTTTACGTATTCTCTAATATCTTCAATCCATCTGATATAAACTTCGTTAATATTAATTATTCCTGTGTATTCTGGATATTCTAATATATTACAAGTAATTGAATATGGAGATATATCTTTTGGTATGCAAATTACTAATTCATTTTCTTTTGGATCCCCAATTTTTCTCATTAATAATAAATGATAATTAATTATTTTTATGGAAATTAAAGAAATAGCTAAAAATTTAGATTACGAAAAATTAGCACTTTATATTAAAAACTTACCAAAAGAGTTTTTCGAAGATATAAATATAATAAAAAAGGAAATAGTAGAAATTGAAAAAAGATTGGAAAAAATAAAGAATTTTGAAGAAAAGGCAGAAAATATTGAAGATTCGCTAAATATTCTTCTAATGGAATTGATTAATTTAAAAAATAGTATTAAATTTTTGGAAAATATTCAAGCTAATGTTTCGAAAAGTGGCGAATACATAAACAATTTGCAAAAATTTTCTGAGGATTTAAAAAATTTAAAGGAAAATTTTGAAAAAACGAATGTTTTGGAAAAGTCGATAGAAAATTTGAAAAGCGAAATCAAAGCTTTGGAAGAAAATGTAAGCAATAGAATTCATTCGTTTGAAGCTTTGTCTGAACAATTAAACAAAAGAATCGATGCTATAGTGCAAGAAAATTTTGAAAAAACGAATGTTTTGGAAAAGTCGATAGAAAATTTGAAAAGCGAAATCAAAGCTTTGGAAGAAAATGTAAGCAATAGAATTCAGAATTTATATTTGTCTGAAAACGTTATTAACCAAATAAAAGAAACTCTTGAAAAAAGAATAGATGAAATGAACAACAAAATTAATAGCTTTATTCAAGAAAATTCTATGAAAATAGAGGTAATAATAAACTCATTAGAATCAATAAGAAAAGAAGCAGAAAAATTTACAACTAAGGAAGAAACTCTTTTAGAAATTAAAAAAATTACTGAAGAAAAAATAGGCAATGAAATGAGTTTGTTGAATGAGCAAATTAATCAATTAAAAGAGAGAATTTCAAAAATTGAAGAAAAAATAAAAGAAATTGAAGCTATAAAGGAATTTCTCGATATTAATTTTAAAGAATTTGAAGATACTATTAAAGCTATAAAGGAAATTTCAAAAAACATTGGAGAATATAAAGTTATAGAGTAAAAAACTTATGGAAAGTAAATTAGATAAAATATATAATCTATGCTTAAAAAGAGGAATTATTTTTCCCACAGCAGAAATCTATGGTTCATTATCTGGATTTTTCGATTATGGAGAAATAGGTTTAAGAATTAAGCAAAAATTAATAAAAATTTGGAAAAGATTTTTTAAAGAGGAAAATTTTGTTGAAATTGAAGGAAATATAATATTGCCGAGAAAAGTTGTTGAGGCTAGTGGACATTTGGAAAGATTTAGCGATCCTATTACTAGATGTAAAAAATGTAAAAAAATATATAGAGCAGATAATTTAATAGAAGATGTTTTAGGAATTTTTGTAGAGGGAAAAAGTATTGAAGAATTAAATGAAATAATAAAGAAAAATAATATAAGATGTTTAGAATGTAATGGAGAGTTAGAAGATGTAAAAGAATTCAATTTAATGTTAAAAACTTTTATAGGAAGTTTAGATGCTATAGATGCTTATTTAAGACCAGAAACTGCACAAAATATTTTTGTTGATTTTAAAAGAATTGCAAAAGCTTATAGAAAAAAGTTGCCTTTTGGAATAATACAAATAGGTTATTCTTTTAGAAATGAAATTTCTCCAAGACAATTTTTAATAAGAATGAGAAGCTTTACTCAAGCAGAAATTGAACTATTTTTTAATCCTAGCGATGAAAAATGTCCAATAGAAAAATATTTGGATATAAAAATTCCAATATTAACTAGGGAAGCACAAAGAAAAAAAGAAGATAAAGTCGAATTTTTTTCGATAAAGGAATTAATAGAAAAAAATATTGTAAAATCAAAATGGCAAGCATATTTTTTGGCTAAGGAGTTTATTTTCTTTACAGAAATTTTAAATTTTCCTAAAGAAAAATTAAGATTTAGACATGTTTTAGAAGAAGAAACTCCATTCTATTCTGCTGGAAATTTCGATTTAGAATATTATTTTGATGAAATAGGTTGGAAAGAAATTGTTGGAAATGCATATAGAACTGATTATGATTTATCTACACATATGAAACATAGTAAAGAAAATTTAAGCTTTGAAGGTATTATTCCACATGTTGTCGAACCTTCTTTTGGAATAGATAGAATAATTTTGGCAATATTTTTTGAAAAGCTAAGAGAAGATAGAGATTGGTTATGGTTTGATTTTCCAAAAGAAATAGCTCCTTACCTAATTGCTGTTTTTCCATTAGTTAGGAATAAAGAAGAAATTATTAAAAAAGCTAGAGAAGTTTATGAATTTTTGAAGAAATATTTTGAAGATGATGTAATTTTTGATGTTAGCGATTCTATTGGAAAATTATATGCAAGAGCAGATGAAATTGGAATTCCTTATTGCATTACTATAGATTATCAAACTTTGCAAGATAATACTGTTACAATTAGAAATAGAAATACAAAAGAGCAAATTAGAGTAAAAATTGAAGAAATCCCAAAAATTTTGGCTTAAAAAAGGATTTTTTTAAGTTTTATGCGCTTATTGAAATTTGCACTAACGAAAGCTTTAAATACTTTCTTTCCTATTATATTCATGTCAAAAAGATCAAACGCAAACAAAGCAGCTATAAAAGTTTTAGCAATATTTTTAGCAATATTTGGTCTAACAGCACTATCAATAGCAGGACTTCTAAGCTACTATGCATCAGCAGTAGCAACAGTAACAGTAAGTCAAGGAGTAGTAGTTGAGTTAGGTTTAAATAATAATAGCATAATAACACTAAGTCACAATCCTGGAAGTTCACCAAACGTAACTCTAACAGCAACAGGAGCAGGTGGAGGAAAAACAGATACCTTTAATTATAACGGTAACACTGTTAGCTATGTAAAAATTAGACACTTAGGAAACGTTGTAGAAGCTCCATTAACTATTGAATTAACTCTTGGAGATAATTTCATAGGTTTATTTAGAGAAATAGTAGAATATGGATTAAGTGTTACTAGAGATGGCACTAATTACCACAATATAAAGATAAATAGTACACATGTATGTGTAGGTAGCTTTTGCAATGACTGGAGTAGTAATCAAGTAACCTTTAACAACCAATTTACAGTTACAAGAAACGACACAACTAAGAAATTAACTATAACAGGTTTTACGCTAGCAACAAATTCAGAACTAACAATAAATAATTTATACGTAGTTTGGAATCCAGCAACAGAGCCAAAGACATATACATTAACAGTAACAGTATTACCAGCATAAAAGTAATATAGTAATGGCTATGCTCTCCTCTCATCTTCTTTATTTTTGTCTTAGGCGAGTAAAATAATACAAATCGCCTAAGACATGACGAAGAAAAAAATAAATGTAGCAATAATGAAAAAAGGAATTATACTAGCTATAATGCTAGTATCTATATTTAGCTTATCGATTGCTGGAATTTTAGATTATTATGCAAAAGCAAATGTTAATGTAAATGTAAATCCACCAATATTTTATTTAGATAGTAACTATAAATTAAAACTAAATGAACCTGGAAGCGGTAGTATTACAATTGGCGAAAATAGTCTTAGAAGATTCAGTACAGACCCTCTTAATGTTAAGTGGTATCCTGCTAATTGGACTATATATCTTAACGTTTCCTCCAATGGCGGAGAAAT
>JAHLMO010000010.1 GCA_018920305.1 Candidatus Aenigmatarchaeota archaeon | reverse complement strand
TTTTAATGTTAATTCTTTATTTTCTTTAAAATATTTTGCAAATTCATATATTGTTGAATTGTATGGATAAAATTTATTAAATAAATTATCGAATTCTTCCGCAGCTTTATAATCTAATCCAATGCTTTTTAATTCATTAATTCTTTCTTTCATTCTTTCTTCTTTTTCTTTTTGAGGAAGATATCCAAAATAGTAATATAAAAGACCTCCAGCTACTATTAATCCTAAAAGTAACAAACCCAAAAGTTTTCTTCCTTTAGTTTTTTCTCTATATAGATACTCTACATCATCATTATCATTTTCTTCAATACCTATACTTTCAATATACTTTTTTAGTTTATCTAACTCTCCCTTATCTTCAAAATATTTAATTATTTTTTTAGCAAGCCTTTCTTTATTAAATAGATCTTCTAGCCCAATTTTTGTGCTTAATATATACATCAATTCCTCTTCAATAGTACTATGTTTTTTTGATTCTTCTTTCCAAAGTTCTCCTATATATTCAAATAGCGGAGAATTTATTAGTTTTATTGCAAGTTCATCTGGCAGTTGTTTTATATCGTAAACAAGACAATCTTTAAGATTATATATTTCTCCATTCTTTTCGTCAAAAAGATAAATCTCAACATCTTTATTCTTTTTTAAATTATTCACTAACTCTTCAATTTCTTTTTTATTTTCCAATTCAGAAGAAAATATTAATATCGAAGGAACTAAACCAAATTTTTTAATTTCATTTTTTAAAATTTCAATTCTTTGGGATAACGAAGGTAAAAAGAACAAACTTGAGTCTAATTCTCTAAAATTAATTGCTCTTATTTCGTCTAAAATTAGTGGAAATTTCATAATTAAATAGTAATAAAAAATTTAAATATTTTTTCTATTCTATATTGGGGCGGGTGGGATTTGAACCCACGACCTTCCGGTCTTCAGCCGGACGCTCTCCCAGCTGAGCTACCGCCCCTATAAATTTATAAAATTATTTTTAATTAAAAAAATTAATGGGAAGAGTAGTGACAAAAGATATAAAAAGCGTAGCTGAAAAAATTTTAGAGCAACATAGAGAAAAATTTAGTGATGACTTTGAAAAAAATAAGCAAGTTCTTAATCAGCTATATTCGTTTCTTTCAAAAAAATTAAGAAATAAAGTCGCTGGATATATTACATTTCTTATTAAAAAACAGAAAAATGCTTAAAAATTGAATCTTAATAAAGCTGCTATTTTTAATCTCTTACAAAACTCACTATTTTTAATAATTACTATTTCACTATTTTTTTCTAGCGCTTTATATATAGCATCGAAAAAATTGAAAAAATCTTTAATACAAACAAAAATAGTTTTTATCATACCATATTCTAGATATTCTTTAATGCTATCGAACGAAATTAAAAATTTTTCTTGATTTTCTGTTATCAATTTATTAAAATTAATGTTTTCTTCTAATCTAATTTTTTTGATTTTTTCTATTAATAGAATTACTTTTTCATCTAATTTTTCTTTTTCTATAACAAATTCTTTTCCCTCTTCAATATTTTCTCCATGATATCCCCTACTTACTCTTTCGTTAGAAACATCTTCTATTTTTCCTATAATTCTCATTTTGTCTAAATTTACTTTTTCTACTCTAATTCTTGCAAAACATTCAACTCTATCGATTTTTTTGCCATCTTTTCTAGAAAAGATATTTCTAACAATTTTTGTTTCAATTAAATCTTTTGATTCTATTATTAATGGTAAAATTAATTTTTCGATTTCATTTTCAATTTTAGCATATATTCTCTTATCGGAAATAATTTTTATCATACTTTAATAATTATTTTATGAAATTACAATATAAAATTGATGAATTCGCTCTAATTTTAATAGGTTCTTTAATATTTTTTATCGGATTAGTAGCCATAAATTATTATACTAATTTAACTCCAACAGAAATTAAAAACATTACTAATTATACTCTTCTTTCAAAACAATTTGTTTTAGATGGATTAGAAAAAAGGGTTAGCCTAATAGAAATAGAAGATAAAATATATAAAAGCTTATTAGAAGAAAAGCCATTAAATATTAAAATTGAAATACCAAAAGAAGAAATTAATAAAATAAGTAAAATAAATATAGAATTCGAGAGCGAAAAAAATATTTCAAGAATTTATTTAGTAGAAAATAAAAATTTGTACATTTCTAAAAATGAATATCTAAAAAATGAAATTAAAGAAAAGATGTATTTTATTGTAAAAATCGAAGAATATGATTTAACAATTCCATTTATTATTTTAGCTATTACAATTTCAACAAGCATTATTATATTTTTGATATATAGAGAATATCCAAAATTAAGAGATAAAATAAAAATAATTGGCTCATCAATTATAATCGCTTTATTGACCTTTTTCTTCGTTTTCGGAAGTATTAGAGTTAATGATAATGTAAAAGTTACTGTATATGCAACTAAGGATTTAGCAGAAAAAACTTTTACTTTTCAAGCAATTCCAAAAACCTATAATATTCAAATAGTATTTGATATAGGAAATAGCATTAGAACTAATAAATTGAAAATTTATTTAAACGACGAAATCATATATGATAGCATTCCATTCAATCCTTCGGTAAGAATTGTTCTTAATAATGTTAATTTAAATAAAATTAATAGCTTAAAATTTGAAACCTCTAATGCTTATTATGAAATAAAAAATGTTTATATTATATTTTCATAATATTTTATGACTTCTATTACTTTATCTTTTGAAGTTCATCAGCCATTTAGATTAAGAGAAGAACCAAAAATAGATTCTCCAAATTTAATTGAAAGATACTTCGATATAGAATTAAATAAATATTATTTAAATAGAATATCCGAAAAATGTTATTTAAAAGCTAATAATATAATTTTAGATTTGATAGACCAATTTAAAAAAGAAAAAAAGAAATTTAAAGTTTCGTATTCGATAAGTGGAATTTTTTTGGAAGCAGTAGAAAAATATAGAAAAGATGTATTAGAAAGTTTTAGAGAGTTAGCAAAGAAAAAAGAAGTTGAAATATTATGCGAAACTTATTATCATTCTATAGTTAGTTTACATAGTGATTACGAAGAATTTATAAATCAAATAGAAATGCAAAGAGAAACTTTAGAAAGCTTACTAAATGTTAAGCCAAAAGTTTTTGTAAATACAGAAATGATTTTTAATAATAAAATTGCAAAAATAATTGAAGATTTAAAATTTAAAGCAATTTTTACCGAAGGTGTTGAAAGAATTCTTAATTGGAAATCTCCAAATTATGTATATGTAAGAAAATATTGTTTTCCAAATGATCCAATACCTAAAAAAAGAATAAAAATATTATTAAGAAATTATAGATTAAGCGATGATATAGCTTTTAGATTTTCTGCAAGATCTTGGGATCAATGGCCACTAACAGCTGATAAATATGCTTCTTGGCTTGCAGCAACTCCTGGAGATGTAATAAATATTTTTATTGATTATGAAACTTTTGGTGAACATCATTGGGAAGAAAGTGGAATATTTTGGTTTTTAAAAGCATTGCCATATCATATTTTGAAATATGAACATTTACAATTCGATTTACCAAGCGAAGTAATTAAAAAATATAATCCTATTGCTGAATATGATGTTTTTGAACTATCTTCTATTTCTTGGGCAGATAGTGATAAAAATGTAAGTGCATGGCTAGGAAACGAAATGCAACTTAAAAGTTTTGAAGAAGTTATGAAATTGAGGAACGAAGTTCTAAGTTTAAATGATAAAGAATTATTTAAAATATGGCAACTTTTTACTCAAAGCGATATATATTATTACATGAGTAAAAAATCTCAAGCAGACGATGATGTACACCAATATTTTAATCATTTTAAGAGTGCTGAAAAAGCATTTGTTAGTTTTATAAATATTTTAGCAGATTTTAAAGTTCAATTGACACTTAAAAAAATAAAAAAAGAACTAAAAGAAATTGTTATGCTAGAAAATTCTATAAAAAGTTTAGAACAAGAATTAAAAGATTTAAAAATTAATTTATAAATAATGAATAATTCGGAAGAAAATATAGTTGAAAAGTTTGGTTTGGAAAAAATAAATTATGATTTACTTTCTAGAATTGATAGTTCTGATATTCTAATAAAAAGAAAATTATTAACTTATGTAAGAGGTTCAAAAGAATTAGAGGAAGCAATTAATACTAAAAATTTTTATGTTTTAACAGGAGTGATGCCATCTTTTGAAAAAATTCATTTTGGAACTTTTGGAGTAATTAAAGCTGTAAAATTTTTTCAAAAAAGTGCAAAATTTTCTATAGTATTAGTAGCTGATGTAGAAGCGTATCTTACTAGAAATATACCTTATGAAAAAGCAAAAGAAATTGCATATAATATTCATATACCGACTTATTTAAGTTTAGGATTAAGCGAAAAAACAATTTTTTATTTTCAATCGGAAAACAAAAGCTTAATAAAAATTGCTACTGATGTTGCAAAAAATATAACTCTAAATAATTTCAGAGAAGTATACGGCGATATTTCTCCAGAAAGAATTTATTCTTCAACTTTTCAAATTGCAGATATTCTATTTCCTCAACTAATAAGAAAAATATATCCAATAATACCTGTTGGAATAGATCAAGATCCACACTTAAGATTATGTAGAGATTATGTAAGAAAAACTAATTCTTTTGATTTCTTATTACCAATAGGAATATATATAAAAACTATTCCCTCGTTAAGTGGAGAGGAAAAAATGAGTAAAAGTAAACCAGAAGATGCTATATTTTTACCAGAAGAAGAAAATGTTCTTAGAAAAAAAATTTTTTCTGCATTTTCTGGTGGAGGAATTACAATAGAAGAACATAGAAAAAAGGGAGCTAATTTAGATATTGATGTTTGCTATAGAATTCTTGAATTTGTTGATGAATCAGATAAGTTTTATGAAATGTCAGAAAAATATAGAAAAGGTGAAATATTAAGTGGAGAATTTAAAGAATATACTTTCTATGTTCTTCAAAATTTTATGAGGGAATTTAGAGAAAAATTAGAATACTATAGAGATTTTGTAAAAAAAGGAAATATAATAGAAATTCATTCTATAGAAGAATTAAAAGAATTTATTGAATAATTTATGGAGAGGTTCAAATTTATAGATATTACTACCGCTGATGTTGCCTTCGAAGCATATGGAAAAGATTTAAATGAATTATTTGCAAATTCTGCTTTAGCTACGTTTGAAGTAATGATTAATACATCTCTAGTAGATAAAAAGATAGAAAGATTCATTGAAGTTAATGGATATGACCTATTATCTTTAATGTTTAATTGGCTTAATGAACTTATATTTTATGTAGATGCAGAAAATTTGGCTTTTTCAGAATTTGAAGTAAATGTTGATGAAAAAAATTTTAAATTAAAAGCTATATGTAGAGGAGAAAAAATAGATAGGAATAAGCATGAAGTAAGAACATTAGTTAAGGCTTGCACATATCATAATATGAAAATATGGAAAGAGAATGAAATATGGAAAGCAATAGTTATTTTAGATATTTAACCTTTTACTACAGCTATTGGCCTTAATCTAACAACAATTTTGCTAATTCCAGCTTTTTCTGTCGTTAAAACAACTTCATCAACATTTTTATAAGCTTCTGGTAATTCTTCAATTACCCCCTCTTTTGAAGCAGCTTTCAACAATATTCCTCTAGATTCCATCATTCTTAGTGCATCACTATAGCTATATTTCTTCATCATGGCTGCTCTAGAAGAAGTTCTCCCAGCACCATGTGATGTAGAATAAAAAGTTTTTTCTGCAGATTCTAAACCAACCAATATATAGCTGGCAGTTCCCATACTTCCAGGAATTAATACTGGTTGACCTATTTTTTCGTATTTTTTAGGAATTAAATTACTATATGGGGGCATTGCTCTTGTAGCCCCTTTTCTATGAACTAAAACTTTTTTTCTTTCTCCATCTATTTTATGTTCTTCTACTTTTGCAATATTATGAGCTACATCATAAATTATTTCTAGCCCAATTTCTTCTGCTTTTATTTTTAGTACTTGTTCAAAGCTTTCTCTAACCCAATGAGTTATCATTTGTCTATTTGCAAAAGCATAATTGGCTGCTGCATTCATTGCACCAAAATATCTTTCAAAAGTTTTAGTTCCACTAGGAGCATAGGCTAGTTGTCTATCTGGTAATTTTCTAATTAAATCTCTAAATTCTCTTTCCATTATTTCTAAATAATCGCTAGCAACTTGATGTCCTAAGCCTCTAGAGCCTGTGTGAATAAAAACTATTACTTGATTCTCCCTTTCTATTCCCAGAACTTTTGCAATTTCGTAATCAAAAATTTTATCTACAACTTGAATTTCAAGAAAATGATTTCCAGAGCCTAGAGTACCTAATTGGGGCATGCCTCTTTGAATAGCTTTTTGAGATACGTATTCTGGCATTGCATATTTTTCTAAATTTCCATTATCTTCGATAAATTCTAAATCCTTTTCCCATCCATAACCATTTTCTACAGCCCATTTTGCTCCATATTTTAAAACTTCATAAGTTTGTTGAGGAGTTAATTTAACTACACCTTCGCTTCCGACTCCACTTGGAACATTTCTAAAAATCGCATCAACTAATTCTCTAAGTTTATCTTTTATATCTTCATACATTAAGTTTGTTCTTAGAGCTCTAACACCACAATTTATATCAAAACCTATTCCACCTGGACTAATTACTCCATCATAATAATCTATAGCAGCAACTCCACCAATTGGGAATCCGTATCCAAAATGCATATCTGGCATAGCAATAGAATATCTATATATTCCTGGCAAAGTAGCTACATTTATAGCTTGTTCTATTGCCCCTTCTTCAACTTCATTTAATAGTTTCTCAGATAAAATTAATCTTGCTGGTACATTCATATTTGGTTTTGCACCCTTCTCTATTTCCCACTCTACTTCACTAATTCTTTTAACTTTGTTTTTCCAACTCATAATAATATTTTAAAGAATTTTAATTTTAACTTAAATCACCACAAGCGCAAAATATTTCATAAAGAAGTTTAAATAAATCTTCATAACCATCCCTATCTAAATTATTGACTCTTATAACTCTAAATCTTAAAATTGATAATTCGATTATATCTATAATTCTTTCTAATATTTCAGATAATGCATCGCTTTTATTTTTTATTTCCTCAATTTTTTCTTTTACGTTAAAATCATATAAATCTTTCTTTGAAAACACAGGAATTACCGGAATTTCTAATGTTAAGTATATAATAACAGATTGTAATAAACAAGAAATAAAAGAATGAATTTCCTTAGCTAAACTAGAATCTATAAGAAAAATTATTACAGAATTCTTTGAAGAAAGTTTTTTTATTATATCTTTTCCTTCGTTAGAATATAAAAACAGTTCAATTTGCCCAGGTGTATCATAAATAGTAAAATCATAATCTTCTTCTAATTTTAATTTTTCTAAACTTTTTTCAATTAATTCAACAGATTTTAATAATGCACCATTAACTCCCAAATTATAATTTTTCATTATATCTTCAACTCTTAAAAAGTCTCTAATATTTTTATTAGCAATATAAATAGGATCTGAAGCACAATCTAAGTTTATTGTAGCTACTCTATATCCTTTTTCTCTTAAAAAATCTGAAAAATTTTTTGTAAAAGTACTTTTTCCGCTAGCTGCGATTCCCAAAACAAATATTTTCATAATTTTATAAAAAAAATAAAAAGAGAAAAAGAAAATATTAAATACCTTCTGGTGTTCTTCTATAATCAATTACTCTTTTGTATGTCAGAGCTACTATTACTAATGCAATGAATATAATAATTAATATCAATACTACAAGAGGTGTTAAATCAATTTTTCCTATCAATCTTAAGTATCCTTCTCCCTTTACTTTATTCTCTTCTATTTTTTCTGAAATAACTTTGAATTCTTCAATAACTTCTTTTTCTCCAACACTAATTCTTAAATTAAATTTATCATAGCTAAAATCTTCGCTAACAAATAGCTTCATTTTTATCGATTTGGTTTGAAGAGGAGTTAATGTTATTCTACTTGTTTCTAACGAATATGTTATTCCATGTGGTACATCTACTTTTATTTCTAAATCTCTTAATGCTCTATTATCTTGATTTTTAATTGTTATATATATTTCATTCCATTTACCTCTTATCAATTCAGTTTTTGGAATATCTATCTTTAAAGTATATAAATATCCATACCTTTCTACATAAAAATCATATTTTATATTTACTAGATTGTTAAAAGCATACACAGATACTAAATTTCTTTCTCCTACTAATTTTCCTAGATAATAAGTTACTCCCTTAACTTCGTTTGGATATATTACTGGTATTACTCTTACAAAAAGATCTTCCTTAAATTTAACTAATACAGTTACATTATATAATTCTTCTTCCCCACAGTTTCTTATTAAAATAGTTAGTTTATTCTCTTCTATTATTCTGTTATCTATACTTTCAAATGTTAAACAATATTTATCTTTTTCAATATATGAAGATAAATCTACTATATATCGTTTTGATCTTTCCTTTTTGAAAAGCTCTAGAGTTGCTATCAATTCATTTCTAATTTTTATTAATTCAGATGAAATTGAAGATTCAACTCTATCAATTTTAGTATTAATTATATCTAGCATTAATGAAACCCTTTCTATTCTTAAATTTGTAATTTCAGAATTCTTCAATACAATCTTAAGAGTGTTTAATATTTCTACAAGTAGTTGAGTGTTGTTTGAATTTTGCTTCATTATGTCATTTAGCATAGCTATTATTCTATCGAGAGCTTCTGTATGTAATTTTTGAGTTTCCGATATTGATCTTACTATGTTTAATATTTCTACAAGTAGTTGAGTGTTGTTTGAATTTTGCTTCATTATGTCATTTAGCATAGCTATTATTCTATCGAGAGCTTCTGTATGTAATTTTTGAGTTTCCGATATTGATCTTACTATGTTTAATATTTCTACAAGTAGTTGAGTGTTGTTTGAATTTTGCTTCATTATGTCATTTAGCATAGCTATTATTCTATCGAGAGCTTCTGTATGTAATTTTTGAGTTTCCGATATTGATCTTACTATGTTTAATATTTCTACTAATAAGTTAGTATTTCTTGAGGCTATCGAAGATAAATTATCAAGTATTTCTATTATCTTATCTATTTTTTCTATGCTTAACTTTTGATAATTTAATACTTGTCTTACCAAATCTCTTATTTCCCTTACAAACTCTAAATTTTGCTCTAAGAGCGAAATTTCTTTATAAGATAAATTTAGTAATAATCTTAATAAACTTACAATATCAACTAAAGTTTTGTTAACTTCGACTAGATATCTTCTACATTCTTGACATACATCTTCCCTCCAAGTTATGTTAACTACATTACTTCTAAGAATTGGATCTACAATGATTGTATAGGCTACTTCAGCATAATATGTTTTAGTAGTAGATACATTACTACTAACAAAAGTGTAACAAATAAATGCTTCACTTCCCCTATTTTTACATTCTTTTATCACTTTATTGTCTTCATATATCTTTATATAATCTACTCTTACTATATTAACATTATTAAATTTTGCTATAGCTACTAATAAAACAGATTCATTAACAACAGCTTCTGTTTTGCTTGCGATGAGTTCTATGCTATCTGCTAAAGATGGTGCTAGATAAGTTAAAAACATTGCTATTAAGATTGTTATGTATTTTTTTATTATCATAAAATACTAATAAGGAATATATATAAATACTTTTTAGTGATAAAAAATTTTATTTATCGTTAATGCTACAAATCAGACTAAATAGAATCAAAAAAATTAATAATACTTATGGAAATAAAAGTTGGGTGTTGTGGTTTTCCTATTTCAAAAAATAAATATTTCGAAAATTTAAATTTAGTTGAAATTCAGCAAACATTTTACAAGTTAATAGATGAAGAAGATTTGAAGAAACGGAGAAAAGATGCGCCCTCAAATTTTGAATTTACTATTAAAGCTTTTCAAGGTTTGACTCATACAACAAAAAGTTTTACATGGAAAAGAAGTGGATTAAAAGAAAGTGAAATAAAAAAGTTAGAAAAATATGTAGGGAATTTAAAAGTAAATAAAGTTACTTTAGAATTTTGGGAAAAAATGCTGAAATATGCAAAAATTTTAAATTCAAAAATAATTTTATTACAATTACCAAGCTCTTTTAACGATAGTAAAGAAAATATCGAACAAACCAAAGAATTTCTAAAAAATGTAGAAACTAAAGAAATAAAAATTGCTTTAGAATTAAGAGGTTGGAAACTAGAGAATAAAAGAAAAATATTTGAAGAATTTAATGTTATTGATGTTATTGATATAAATATAGATATACCTACTAAAGTAGAAAATATTTTATATACTAGATTGCACGGAAAATATGAGAAAAATAGAATTATCTATAATTACGAATACACTCAAAAAGAATTATTAAATATTAAAAATAAGCTTATAAAATTAAACGCAAAAGAAAACTATGTTTTATTTAACAATTCCTATATGTTTAAAAACGCTCTTGAATTTTTGAAGATTTTGTAAGAATTTTAAATATCTTATCTCCATCCTTTATTCCCTCTATTTTATACTCTTTATTTAAGGAGGAGATTTTTAGTGTATATAAATTTAAAAGATATAAGTAAGGATTTCTTTCTAACGATACTGAATTAACTAGTTCTTTTTCAATTTTTGTTATTTTTTTATTAACTATTCCCTCAAAAATATAAATTTCATTATTTTTTCTAATTTCGATATAATGAGTCGAAATATAAATTTCTATTGCAATAATCACGAAAAAAAGAAAGAAAAGAGAAATTATATTTGGAAAGGCAAGTAAGAAAATAAAACATAATATGTAAATCGGCAAATAGTATAATCGAGACCTTCTAACCTTCATAAAATTTAAATTTTCTTATTATTATGAATGAAGAAATAAAGGATAATCATTTGAATTTGTATTACGAAGCGATAAATAATTTAAGAGTTGCTTTGCCTCGATTTTCTATATTTCTTTTTTTACTAGTTTTTCTTTGGATAATATATCCATTTTTAATAGACTTAGGTAATAATATCTTTTTGGAGTTAAAAGATACGAAGATAGAACTAAAAGATTTAATTAATATTATAATAATTACTTATTTAGTTGTTTTAATATTATTTACATATAGAGAAATAATGCTAGTGGGAGGTGCCATTTCTAAATTAATTGTATTTTATTCTTCGAATCCCCAAGAAAATATTTCAAGAATTGAAAATAGAATTAAAAAATTTGAAAATATTTTAAGCTTAATATTTGCTAATTTAATCTCATTTTTAATTTATTTTATTTTTAAAGATTTTCTAGTAAGTATAAGTCAATTGCTAGCAGCAACAATATTAATTATTCTTGTAATTTCCCTTTTAGTTTTATTTCTATTTCTTTCGTTTTCATTAAGTTCTGAGTTAGAACTAAAACTTCAAAATCCCTTAAAACAAATTAGAAAGAAAAATGGAAATAAAAAAAGTAGTTGAAAAAAATTTTGGAAGCAAAATAGATGAAAGAATAGGTTTTGAAATAAGAAACGATAAAATTTATTTCTTTAATAAAGAATTAAAAAACATATATGAATTTTTAAGACTTAAAGGTTTAAAAGTTGAAAAACTAGGAATTTATTTTGGAAGATTGAAGAAAAATGAAAAAATTCAATTAAGTATAGAAGGAGCTCAATTTGTTGGAAAAGATGCTAAAAAAAATTTAATAAAAATAGATAATTTCGAAAAATTAATAAAATTTTTAAAAGGAGAAGAAAGTTTAGAAATATCAAATAATGTTGAAAAACATAATTTTCCTATTGTTAAATACAAAGATTATATAATTTGTTCGGCAGCTAGTTTAGAAAATGAAATAAAATCTTTATTCCCAAAAAATCCGAGAAAAATGTTATTTGAGTAAAAGTATCCAAAACAGAATTTCTAATTTTCACAAAATCTGTATGTAATTTAAATTCTCTAAAATTTATATTTTTTGATTAAATATCTAAAAATGCACTTAAAATATCAGAATCAGAATATATTCTTTTTTCTCGCTTATATAATTTTTTTGTTTTGTTTCTTAATACTTTTTCGAATAATCGAAGTTATCCTAATTTTATACTCTAGTACATTTATTTTTTGTTTGTTAACTTAATTAAGAAAATAGTTGTACTGGGACTGGGGTGGATCTATGTTCGATTGTTCCATCACCTAATTGACCATAGTAGTTATTTCCCCAGCACATAATTGAACCATTAGATAATAATGCGCAGGTGTGAGCTCCTCCTGCGGCTATTGCAATTGCATTGTTTATACCTTGTACTGGGACTGGAGAAGGTTCTGCTATGTCTGT